>DATCRI010000029.1 GCA_036569045.1 Chthoniobacterales bacterium
CCCGCCGCGACGGCTCCATCTCCACAAAGTAGCCCTGTCGCGCCACAACCACCCCGCCCGTCGCGGTGACCTCGCGCCCCGAAGAATCCACGACGCGCGCGGTGACGTCGTAGCGCAGATCCCGTCGCCCATCGAGTGGCGTGCTCACCCGCATCTCCGCCGTGCCATCGGGCCCCGTGCGGAGCGTCTCGTTCTGCACAGCCCGGCCCGAATCGCCATCCTCCAGGGCGAACGGACGGACCGCAGTCGACTCGCGCACCTCGACCACGACCTTCGCATCCGCGACCGCGCCCCCGAAGTAATATTCCGCAGCCACCTTCACGGGAAACTCCTCCCCGAGTCGCAGCGGACGATCAGCATCGCCCACCGCCACGTTCACCTTGAACTCCGGCAGCCGATACTCCTCGAGGCGGAACAGCGTTTCCTCAGCAATCACTTCCTCCCCACTCGAGAACTGCACCTTGTATTCGCCCAGCGGCCACTCGGCCGGCAGCGGCAGATCGCCCCACGCCCCACCGAATTCCGTGAGCTTCACCTCCCCGGAGTCCACCTTCTCGCCGAGAGGACTCGTCACCGTGAATTTCACCAGTGCCCCGCGAGGCGTCGCGTAGGCGCCATCGGCTCGCTTCCGCGCGATCAATTTCCACCGCACCGTCTCGCCCGGACGATACGCCGCACGATCCGTGAACGTCTGGACTCGCCATTTCGCCGCGGGCTCCACTTCGGCCGATGCTTTGTCGCTCGCGATCACCGGCTGGCTGCCATTTCGGCCAAAAAGCAGAAGCGAGCCGTTCCAGTCCCGGCGCGTCTTTGGAAGCGTGAACGTCAGCAGGCCATCCGTCGCCGCACCACTCTCCACGGACTGCCAGTTCCATTGCCGATTCGTTTCCCGCACTCTCCACAAGATTCCGCCGCCCTCCTTCGCCCGGTCGCCCGTGCGCGCATCGCACAGAAAGGCAACGACCTGATCACCGACCAACTGGAAAACCGCCGCGCCCTGAGTCACCACGATCAGCGCGCGCGCTCGTTGCTCGCTGGCCAGAGCCTCGAGCAGATACGTCCCCGGCTCCGCAATCTCCTCGAGCCGGAGCATGCGTTCCTCCGGTTCGTGACTCCCCGCCGGCGGCCCCGCTTCTTTCCACTGCCGCACCATGCCCTCCGCGCCTGCCCGCACCGCGTCGATCCATCGCTCAGGATCCGTCTTCGGCGACGGCACGAAATCTCGAGTGAGGTCGACCCGGGAGAGCGTGAACTGCACTTCGCCGACATTGCGCCACGTTGCGCGCACCACGGGCTTCGTGCCCGGCAGGAACTGATGCTCGGCCCGCAGCTCGAGCGCCGGTCGCGTCAGCTCCGCGATCTGCGCCGCGGCCTTCTCTGTCAGAGCCGAGCGGCCCTTGGGGAATTCCTTCTCGAAGCGGCGAAACAATTCCAGCGCTCGACCGTAATCCGGCCCGAGAACGAGGCGATCGCCATCCCATTTTTCCGCACCCGCGACGAGGTTCCACTCCGCCCACTCGAAAAGAGCGGATTCGTAAACCGCCGTATCCGCGCCCGCCTCGACCGCCGCCTGGAACTCCCGACCCGCGCGACGCTGGGAATACGGGTCGCCGTCCACGGCATACCAGCGGCCAAGGAAATAGTGAGCGCGCGCCTGCTCCTCACCCGGCGGCGCAATGCGAAGGGCGTTCGCGAGCACGTCCAGCGGCACGCGCCGCTCATTCCCGCGCTGCCCGGGAGGACCCGTCGCCTTCCAGACGATCGCCAGATAACGTGCACGCGCCGCGTCGAGGTCCGTGGAGGCCGCCCAGAACTTCAACGCACGCTCGTAGTCCGTCCACCCGCGCATCCAGTCCTTCTCGATGGCCAGCCACGAGTCTCCGAGCGATTCCGCCGCCTCGGCCGCGAGCGCCTCCTTGTCGCCGGCGAGAACTTCCAGCTGTTTGCGCGCCTCGGCGAGCTGCGGCGCATCCGGACGCGATCGCCAGAGCGAGTCCGCGAGATAAAAACTGAGCGTCTGCCGGTCTTCGGGCGGCACTCCCAGTTTCTCCGCGTCGCTCCATGCCTGGTGCGCCAGCGCGTAGGATTGCTCGGAATAATAGTCCGCCGCCCGGGCCTGCAGCGTGGCATAGCGCTCCGCCGCCGACTGGGCGAAGGCTCCGCCGACCATGCCCCACCCGATCGCGAGGCCACAGGCTACGCGCGCCCAGAACAGGGAAGGACCAGAATTCATCTCCCTACGATAACGAGATCGTCGCCGCCCACCGGCGAAAACTTTGCGCGCAGACGCGTTATTTCCGATCCGCGTCGAGGGCGGCCTTCACGGCCTCCTCGATCTCGGCGAAGAGCGCGGGATCGTTCTTGAGGGCTTCCTTCGCGGCATCGCGCCCCTGCGCGAGCTGGGCGCCCTTGTAGCTGAGCCAGGAGCCGCGCTTTTCGAGGATGTTCTTCTCGATCGCGAGGTCGAGCAGCGAGCCCGCGCTGGAAATCCCCTCCGCATACATGATGTCGAACTCCGCCTCGGTGAACGGCGCGGCGACCTTGTTCTTCACGAGCTTCACGCGGGTGCGGTTGCCGGTGACGGCCCCGTCGCTATTCTTGATCGCGCCGATGCGGCGGATGTCCACGCGCACGCTGGAGTAGAATTTGAGCGCCTTGCCGCCGGGAGTCGTCTCGGGATTCCCGAACATCACGCCGATCTTCTCGCGGATCTGGTTCGTGAAGATGACAACCGTGTTCGCCTTGGAAATGAAGGCCGTGAGCTTGCGGAGGGCATTGCTCATCAGGCGGGCCTGCGCGCCGACAACGGCGTCGCCGATCTCGCCCTCGAGCTCGGACTTCGTCACGAGCGCCGCAACCGAGTCGAGCACGATGACGTCGAGCGCGTTCGAGCGCACGAGCGTCTCGCAGATGCGCAGCGCTTCCTCACCGGAGTTCGGCTGGGAAACGAGCAGGTCGTCGAGCTTCACCCCGAGCTTCTTCGCGTAGGTCGGGTCGAGCGCGTGCTCCACGTCGATGAAGCCCGCAAGGCCGCCGCGCTTCTGCGCCTGGGCGATCACCGTAAGCGTGAGCGTGGTTTTCCCGGAGGATTCCGGTCCGTAGATCTCGATGATGCGGCCACGGGGGAAGCCCCCCACGCCAAGCGCCCGGTCAATGAGAATGTTGCCAGTCGGAATGACCTCGACCTCGGAATGCGTCGCATCGCCAAGCCGGCGAATCGCCTCGCTGCCATAGTCCTTCTCGATCTGCTGAAGAGCCAGGTCGAGGTTGCGGTTACGGGCGATGATCGCCTTGTCTTCGGCGGGAGCGGTTTCAGTCTTGGCCATGATTCAGGGATGCGTTGGCGGAAGCGTAGAGCCGCCCCGGCGGCCGCGAAATGAAAAACTCCCGCCGCCCCGAAGGAATCGCTCTTGCCATGCCGCGCCCGGTTTTTCAACTTGGCCGTTCACCGACGAATGAATTCCCAGCGGCTCACCTTTTTTCTGCGCCTCGGCAGCACGGTGACCCTCTGGGCGATTATTCTCGCGTCGATCTTCTCCGGCCGGGAATGGGCTTTCTTCCTCGTGATCGCGGGCATGCCGATGATCGCGCTCTGGGAATACTTCCGCATGCTGGACAAGGACGGCATTCCGAACTTCCAGCTCACTGCGCTCATCTCCGCCGCGGTCTTCCTCGGCGGGAGCTTCTACTACTCGAGCGTCAACGGCTCCGCCCGCGCGCTCGACGTCGACATGGCGATCCTCGTGCTGTTCGTCATCGTGATGTTCGCCCGCCAGATGTTCGTTTCCATTCGTGACCGCGAGCCGCTGCAAACGCTGGCCTACACGCTCTTCGGGCTGTTCTGGATCATCTGGATGTTCAGCTTCATCACGAAGATCCTCTTCCTGCCGCCGCGGTCACCGGCGGGCGATCCCACCGGGCAGTTCTACGTGCTCTTCCTCGTTGCGGTGACGAAGTTCAGCGACATGGGCGCGTATGTCTTCGGCAGCCTTTTCGGCAAACACCCGTTCGTGCCGCACATCAGCCCGAAGAAGACCTGGGAAGGATTCTTCGGCGCGCTGTTTGCCTCGCTGCTCGCCGCCTTCGGCCTGCACTGGCTCATCCCGACGAAACTCGCGGCCTTCGGCACGATCGATCTCGCCGTGCTGGGCCTCGTGCTCGGCTTCGCGGCGGTGATCGGAGACCTCGCGGAATCCATCGTGAAACGCAGCACGCAGATCAAGGATTCCGGCGCCGCGCTGCCGGGCATCGGCGGCACGCTCGACCTCATCGACAGCCTGCTCTTCACCGCGCCGCTCCTCTATTTCTACATGCGCTTCGTGCTCGGCATCTCATGAGGAAACGCCGGGTCGTCATCCTTGGCGCGACCGGATCCATCGGCCAGAGCGCCCGGCAGGTCGCCCGCAATCTGCCCGACCGGATGGAAATCGTCGGCATGGCGGCGCACTCGAATGCCGCCGGCCTCGCGGAAGCCGCCGCCGAGTTTCCCGGCGCCCGCACCGTGCTCGCCAGCGCTCCCGGTGGCGCGGACGCACTCATCGCCCTCGCCACCCTTCCCGAGGCCGATCTCGTGCTCGTTGCCATCGTCGGCACGGCCGGCCTGGCCCCGGCGCTCGCCGCCATCGAGGCAGGCAAGGATATCGCCGTCGCCAGCAAGGAGATCCTCGTGCTCGCCGGCGAGATCGTGATGGCCGCCGCCCGGCGCAAGGGCGTCCACGTGCTGCCCGTCGACAGCGAACACAACGCCATCTTCCAATGCCTCGAGGGCCGCGCCCCGGACCACGTGCGCCGGCTCATCCTCACCTGCTCGGGCGGGCCGTTCCGCAAGACGCCGGCCGAGGAAATTGCCCTCGCCACCCCCGCGATGGCGCTGAAACACCCGACCTGGACGATGGGGCGCAAGATCACGATCGATTCCGCCACGCTCTTCAACAAGGCGCTGGAAATGATCGAGGCCCGCTGGCTCTTCGACGTCGGCATGGACCGCATCGACGTCGTCGTCCACCCGCAGAGCATCGTGCATTCGCTCGTGGAATTCGTCGACGGCTCGCAGCTCGCGCAACTCAGCCAGTCCGACATGTGTTTCCCGATCCAATACGCGATCACGTATCCCGACCGCGTCGCCGGAGCGCTCGCTCCGCTCGATCTGGCGACGGCGGGTCGACTGGAATTCGAGGCCCCGCGCGAGGATGTCTTTCCCGCCCTCCGCCTGGCCCGCGAAGCCGGCGCCACCGGCGGCACGCTGCCTGCCGTGCTGAACGCGGCGAACGAAATCGCGGTCGACGCCTTCCTCGGAGACCGAATCGCGTTCCCCGATATCTGGCGTCTCGTCGAAGAAACCATGGCGGCGCACGCCGTCGTTCCCCATCCCGATCTCGCGACCCTGCTCGAAGCCGACGCCTGGGCGCGGCGAACGGCCTCCGCCCGCTAAAAGCCGAAAAGGCGCTCCGTCATGCGGAGCATCCCCTGAGATCTTCTTTGCGAGAACCGCTGGGAATTACTCCTCGCCGCCGCCGTCGTCGCCACCACCGTCATCGGAGGAGTCGTCACCGCCCTCGTCCGCCGAGTCGTCAGCCTCATCCGCTGAGTCGTCACCCTCATCCGCCGAGTCGTCGCCCTCATCCGCTGAGTCGTCGCCCTCATCCGCCGAGTCGGCGTCCTCATCCGCCGAGTCGTCGCCCTCATCCGCCGAGTCGGCGCCTTCATCCGCCGAGTCGTCGCCCTCGTCCGCCGAGTCGTCGCCTTCATCCGCCGAGTCGTCGCCTTCTTCCGCCGAGTCGGCGCCTTCTTCCGCCGAGTCGGCGCCTTCATCCGCCGAGTCGTCGCCCTCGCCCGCCGAGTCATCGCCCTCGTCTGCCGAGTCGGCGTCATCGGCAATGTCCTCCTCGGTGTCCTCCCACGAGTCGTCCTGCGATTCTTCGTTGGCCTCGAGGCTTTCCTCGTAGTCGGACTCCTCGATGTAGGTGTCTTCAGAAACTTCCTCGCTGCTCGATTCTTCGACGTAGCTGTTGTATTCGGACACTTCGGTTTCCGAGATGCTCGAATCCCACGTGTAGTCGTATTGATACGAGATGTCGGCTGACTCGTAGTAGGACCAGTCACTCACCGAGTAGGAGTCGTAGTATTCCCAATAATAGGTGTCTGCCTGTTTGAACGACGTATCAACCCACGCCCACTCGGTGCGATAGGTCACCGGCACATAGTAGGTATAGGCATCGTATTCGCCGGAGAGGTAGTCGAAGAGCTCGAGCGCGAGGAGGAAGCCTGCCAGCGTCTCCTTCGCGGAGGAGATCGCCTTCGATTGCTTGAACAGGCCGTCGAGGTCGGCCACGAGCTTCTTGTTGCCTTCCTTCACAGCCTTCTCACGCACCGGCGCGAGCTTCGCGACGAGTTCGGCCTGCTGCGTGCGGAGTTTGGCGAAAGTCTCCTTTTCCTTGTCGGTGAGCGGACCACCAGCCTTCTTGCGGGCGGCTTCTTTGCCGAAATTCGCACGCAACGCGTCGAAGGAATCGAGCACGATCTTCACGCCATCGTTGATCGGCTTGTTCACGATGCCGATGCGCGGCGCGGTCACACGGAGCCTGCCGACGGCGGTCGCCGTGTCGCTGAGCGTCTTGAAATAGGCGGGATCCTTCGCCGCGAGCTGCTTCCTGAGCGTCTCGGTGTTGCTGGCGACCGTCTTGAGGGAGGCAAAGAACGGCGCGGCGGCCTTCGATTTCGGATCGAGCTTCGCTTCCTTCGCGCCCTTGCCGATGAGGGCGATGCCTTTCTCCACTTCGGTGATCAACGCCGTCGCATCGACCTTCTTCGCGGGTTTTTCCGCATTCTTTTTCTTCGCCGCCGATTTGGGCTTCGCGGGCGAGGGAGACGCCGCGGCTGGGGCGTCAGCCGCGTGAGTGACCGGGGTCAAAGCGAGACCTCCAACGAGGAAAACGCGCCAGGCGATGATGGGAAGGACGACGAAACGAACGGCGGATCTGAGCATAGAATGGATGCGAAGGGGGAGCCTAAGTTCATGGCGAGACGCGAATTACGGCGCAAGAAATTTGCGCGCCAGAGAGTCAGAAAGACGGACTATCTCTCAGCCCAATACGCAAGGCCGCCGAAAATCAGGCCTTGTAAAAAGCCGCGATGGTCGCCACGACCTCCGCATGCTCGGCATCGGAGAGTTCCGGGAAGATCGGCAGCGCGATCGTTTCCGCCGCAGCTCGCTCGGATTCCGGAAAATCGCCCTCGGCGTGCCCGAGATACGCGAAACATTCCTGCCGATGCAGGGGCACCGGATAGTAAATGCCATGTCCGATACCGTTGGCCGCAAGATGAGCCGCGAGCTCATCGCGCCGCGCGGCGCGCAGCACGTATTGGTGGAAGATGTGATGCTCGGCCACCTGGCCGGCGAAAGGCGTGGCCGGCAGCGTGAGAAATTCCAGCAGGCCCTCGCGGGCAAACGCGGCCGCGTATTTCTCGGCATTCGCGCGGCGGGCGGCGTTCCAACCCGCAATGTAGGGCAGCTTCGCGTGAAGAATGGCGGCCTGAAGCGCGTCGATCCGGAAATTACCGCCAACCTTGTGGTGAAAATAGCGCTGCTCCATCCCGTGATTGCGCATGAGGCGCAGCTCGCTCGCGAAAGCCGCATCGCGGCAGGTCGCGAGACCGGCGTCGCCGAAGGCCCCAAGATTCTTGGCCGGGAAAAAGCTGAAGTAGGCGGAGTGGCCGAGCGTGCCGGCCTGGCGCACGCCATCGCGGGAGGGATATTCCGCGCCGATGGCCTGGGCGGCGTCCTCGAGCACGGGCAGATCGAACTCCGCGGCGAGATCGTTGATTGCATCCATCTCGCAGCAGAGACCGAAAAGGTGCACCGGACAGATCATTCGCACGCGGTTGCCCCGGGCGGTGCGCAGCACGCCCTCGGCGTCGCGGTGGCAACGCTCGCGCAGGCATTCCTCGAGCCGGGCCGGGCTGAGGTTCAGCGTGACGGGATCGATGTCGACAAAGACGGATTCCGCGCCGACGCGGTGGATGCAGCCCGCGGTCGCAAAAAACGTGTAGGGCGTCGTGATGACCGCATCGCCCGGCCCGATGCCGGCTGCCATGAGCACGGCGAGCTGCGCATCCGTGCCGGACGACATGCCGACGGCGTGGCCGCAGCCGATCTGCGCGGCGATGGCGCTCTCGAAGGCCTCGACCTTCGGCCCGAGGATGAAATGCTGCGAGGCGACGACGGCATCGATCTCGCGCTGCACGTCCGCGCGAATTTGCGCGAACTGTCGCGTGAGATCGAGAAGGGGAACGGCCATTACGACGGCGCCGCTCCGTTACTTGACGACACCAAATTCCGCGCGGCGATTCTTCGCGTCGTTGCTCGGATCGGCAGGCATTTCCTCGCCGAAGCTGACGGTCTGAAGCCGGTCGCCGGAGACGCCCATGCCGATGAGCGACTCGCGCACGGCCTGCGCGCGACGTTCGCCGAGGCCGCGGTTGTATTCCTCGGTGCCGGCGCTGTCGGTGAAGCCGGCGATGATGATGTCGTTCTTGCCGCCCTTCACGGCGCTCGCGACGGCGTCGAGCTTCGCGAGTTCGGCATCGGAAACGGTGAAGCTGTCGTAGGCGAAGTAAACGGGCTGGAACTGGCTGCGATCGACGGTGCCTCCGAAGAAATTCGCGCCCTCGACGCGATCGGGCAGCGGCGTGCCGGTCACGTAGTCGCCATCGACGCCCACGGAGTCCTCGCCGCCGTGCTTTTTGCCGGCGCAGGAGGAAAAGGCAATGGTCGCGCAGGTCGCGAGGGTGAAGAGGAGAGTGGGCTTCATGCGGGTATTAAAAGCGGAGGTTGGAATAAGGAAATGAGGAAATCAGGAAAAAACGTCAGTGCGACCAGGTGGGCTCGGAGACCTTGCCGAGGCCGCTGACGATCGGCACCGTGCGGCCGTTCTGGGCATCGAGAAGGACGAGCGAAGAGCCCGTGCTGAAGATGATGTGGCGGGAATCCGCGCCCCAGACGCCATCCTCGCCAGAGGCGAGCGTGCGCGTCGCGCCGCTATCGAGATCGGTGACGGCGATCGAGAAGCCTCCCGAGCGCACGGTGAACGCGATCTTCCGGCCGTCGGGCGACCAGCTCGGCTCGGTGCAGAAGGACTGGCCGGTGCTCACCGCGCCGGAGGCGCCGCCGTTCGCCGAAATGCGGAACAGTCGCGGACTGCCGGTCTCGTCCGACGAATAGACGATCTCGGAGCCATCCGGCGACCAGCTCGGCGAGGATTCCACCCCGCGCGTGCGAGTAAGGCGTTTCGCGCCGCCGCCATTCGCGCCGACGACGTAGAGCTCGGGATTCCCGTCCTTGCTGATCGAGCAGGCGATCCGGCCGCCATCCGGCGAGAACGCGGCGCCAGAGTTCGTGCCGGGGAACTTGATGATGCGATTGCGGGCGCCGCTGCCGAGATCGACGAGGTAGATGTCCGCGTAGCCACTCTGGTAACCGGTGTAGGCGAGCTTGCGGCCGTCGGCGCTGAGCGCGGGAGCGACGCTGATGCCGCCGTCGTGCGTGAGCTGGCGGACGTTCGCGCCATCGTAGTCGGCGGTGTAGATTTCCTTGCGGCCGGAGGAATTCCCGACGAAGGCGATCTTCGACGTGGCGATGCCGGGATGACCGGTGATCGTCTCGACAATGTCGTCGGCGAACTGATGCGCCACGGCGCGCGCGCCGCCGGAGTAGCTCTTCGAGAGAACCGTGCCGCCGCTGCGATCCTTCACCTGCCCCTGCAGCGATCCGCCGGAGGCCGTGCCCGAGACGACGTAGGAAGCCGTGCCCGCCTGGCCAAGGCTGAACGCGCCGGCAAGCGTGAGGTCGTTTTGCAGGACTTTCGTCACCGCCGGTCCCTCGCCACCGCCGATGCCGGTGAGGGCAAGGTTGATCGCGTCGCTCTTGCGAATCGTGATGGTGGGAGTGTCCTGCGCGACAGCGGAGGAGAGGGCAAGCAGCGCCATGGCGCCAAGGCAGAACGGAAGTCGGGATTTCATGGCCAGATAGCGATTGGGCCGATACCATGCCGCGCGTTCCGTGCGCTTTTCAACTACGAAGAGAATTCCTTCTCCGGCCGACCACGCCACCCAGATCCGACCGTGGCGCGACGCCCTGCTCGCAGGAGCGACCGTGGCCCTCGCAATTTGCCTCGGTGCGACCATCGTCTACCAGCGCGCGAAGGCGGAAAAACTCATCGACGTGCATCGTCACCTCGGCGAGATCGCGAGCCGGCTGAGCAAATCCAGCATATCGCCGATGCGCTCCGACGCCCTCGATGCGCTCGTCGGGTCGCTGCGCACCGTGCGGGACACCGCCGCGGAGGTCCGCCGCATCTACACCTTCGCACTGGAGGACGCGGAGCAACAAACGCGGCTGGACACCGGCTATGTGAAGGAGGCCTCGGGGTCACGCCCCCTGCCCCCGCACGCCCGGCAGGCGCGCGCGCATTTCCGCGAAATCGCCAATGCAGTCAAGGACGCAAGCTGGAGCGTGGTCGAGGACACCAACGCCACGGTGTTCTCCCTCGTTTTCGACGACCACTCCCGGCCAACGGGAATTCTCGCCGTCGAAGCGGACGCGGACCAGCTCCTCATCGGCCTTTCCACGATCCGGCAAGCCCTGTGGTTCACCTGCTTCCTCGGCGGAACGGTGGGCATCGGGGCCGGCATGGTCGTCTGGCATCTCCGGAGACGCGCGGCCGCCGCGCAATGGCAGCTGCGCGAAAGCCGGCACATCGAGGAAGCCGTGATCGCGTCGCTCGGCGAAGTCGTTTACACCTACAATCCCGAAGAGGCGCGGTTTCGCTGGCGCGGAAATATCCATACGCTGCTCGGCCTCACCTCGGACTATGGCGGCGGCGGTCTCGACGCCTGGGTCGAGCGTCTGCATCCCGACGATCGCTCTCGCTACCTGATGACGCTCGAAGCCGCCGCCGCAAACTCCCAGCCGATGAGCCTCGAGTATCGCGTGCGCAGCGACACCGCCGGCACCGTCTGGGTGCTCGACCGCGCGCAACCCGTGCATTTCGAGGACGGCCGCTCGCACCTCACGGGCGCATTGATCGATCTCACCACGCAGCGCCGCGCCGAGGAGGCCCTCCGCATCTTCTTCGAGGGCACCGCCATGGCCCACCTCGCTTTCGACGGCGACACGATCGTCGACGCCAATCCCGCAGCGGTGGAGCTCTTCGGTGCGCCGGACAAGGAAACGCTCCTCACCCGGCAGGGGTGGATGCTCTGGCCCCGTCGGCAGGCCGGCTCGATGCTCTCCGCCCAGGAATGGTCGGAGCGCGTGATGTCCGCCGTGGAGGCCGGCTCGGCCCGTTTCGAATGGCAATTCCTGCGCTTCGACGGCTCGGCGATCGAATGCGACGTTTTCGTGCGTCCCACGATTTTCCAGGATCGCGAGGTTCTCATGGTCGGCTGCCTCGACATTTCCACGGCCAGGCGCGCCCAGGCCCGGTTGATCGAGAGCGAGCAGCGGTTCCGCGACGTCAGCGAGGCCATTGGCGAGTTCATCTGGGAGGTCGACCGGCACAGTCGCTACACCTACGCCTCGTCCCGCGTGAAGGACGTGCTCGGCCTCGACCCCGCCGAAGTTCTCGGCCACACGCCGTTCGAGTTCCTCCCGGCAGAGGATGTCGAGGCCGTGAAGGAGCGGTCCGATGCCATTTTCCGGGAAGGTCTCCCCTTCCGCAATTTCGAGCACCGCGTGCGCCAGCCCGATGGCTCGATGCTCTGGATCAGCGTAAGCGGCGTGCCCAGCTACGACGCCACTGGCCAGATCACCGGCTACCGCGGCGCGTCCCTCGACATCACGAAACACCGCGCCTACGAGCAGGAGCTCGTTCTCCAAAAGGACGCCGCCGAGGCCGCCGCCCGCGCGAAGAGCAACTTCCTCGCGATGATGAGCCACGAGATTCGCACGCCGCTCAACAGCGTCCTCGGGTTCGCCGATCTTCTCCTCGACACGCCACTCAATCCCACCCAGCGCGACTATCTTCAGACGGTTCGCGGCAGCGGCGGCGCCCTCCTCGTGCTGCTCAACGACATTCTCGATTTCTCCAAGATCGAATCCGGTCAGATGGAGATCGAAATCCGGCCCACCGATCTCCGCGGGAGCGTGCAGGAGGTGCTCGACCTCCACCGCCCCGGTGCGAACGCCAAAGAGCTCGACCTCTCGCTGCACATGGCGGCCGACGTGCCAGCCCGGATCCTCACCGACCCCTCCCGCCTGCGGCAGATTCTCCTCAACCTCGTCGGCAATGCCGTGAAATTCACCGCCGCCGGCAGCGTGCGGATCGACATTTCCCGACGCGCAATCGATGGCACCGAAAGCCTCCGCATTCTCGTCGCCGACACCGGCATCGGGATCAGCCGCGAGCAGCAGGAGCGTTTGTTCAAGCCCTTCATCCAGGCCGACTCTTCCACCACGCGCCGCTTTGGCGGCACCGGCCTCGGCCTGGCGATCAGCAAACGCCTCGCGAACCTCCTCGGCGGCGAGCTCGGCCTGCTCGAGCACAACGGGCCCGGCGCGCAATTTTTCTTCGACCTGCCGATCGACGTCTCCACCGAAGAATCCCCGATTTCGGCGAGTTCCCAATCCGTCGCGAAGAAGTTCCTCGACGGTGCGCAACTTCGCATCGCCCGCCGGGCTCCCTGGGTGCTCGTCGTGGACGACAACACCCTCAATCGCCGACTCACTTCCAAGCTCCTGCACCAGCTGGGCGCGGAAACCGATACGGCCGCAAGCGCCGAGGAGTGTTTCGAGAAGGTCTCCATCACCGCCTTCGATTTCGTGCTGATGGACGTCCAGATGCCCGGGATGGACGGCCTCGAGGCCACCCGGCACATCCGCGATCTGGAAACCAGAACCGGGCGCAAACCCCTCGTTATCATCGCCCTCACCGCCGACGCCATGGTGGGCGACCGCGAGCGCTGCCTCGCCGCCGGGATGAACGAATATCTCACAAAGCCGCTGCGGCGGGAGTCGCTCGTGCGCGTGCTGGATTCCTATCGCGACGAAGCCCCGGCGTGAACGGAGCCTTGTCACCCGCGCGGGGCGCGTGCATATTCCCCGCTCCCCACAAGACGAAGTTTTGCGAATGAAGGTTTATATCGACGGCGAGTTTTACGAGAAGGAGAACGCGAAGATTTCCGTGTTCGACCACGGCCTTCTTTACGGCGACGGCATTTTCGAGGGCATTCGCTTTTACAACGGCCGCGTCTTCCGCCTCGAGGAGCACATCGACCGCCTCTACGACTCCGCCCGCGCCATCTGCCTGAGCATCCCGATCGACAAGGCCGCGATGATGGCTGCCACGGTGGAAACCATCCGCCGCAACGGGCTCCGCGACGGCTACGTGCGCCTCGTCGTTACCCGCGGCGACGGCGATCTCGGCCTCAATCCCGCCCTCTGCCCCAGGGCCACGATCATCATCATCGCCGCGAAGATCACGCTCTACCCGGCCGACAAATACGAGAATGGCCTGATGGTCGTGACCTGCTCGACCCGGCGCATCCCGCACGGCGCGCTCAGCCCGATGGTGAAGTCGCTGAACTACCTCAACAACGTGCTCGCCAAGATCGAGGCGCAGAATGCCGGCGCCGGCGAAGGCCTCATGCTCAACGAGCAGGGCTACGTTTCCGAATGCACCGGCGACAACGTCTTCATCGTGAAGAACGGCAAGCTCTACACGCCCCCGATTTCCTCCGGCGCTCTCGCCGGCGTGACCCGGGCGGTCGTGCTCGAACTCGCTGCCGAGGAGGGCATCCCGGTGAGCGAGCCGGACATGACCCGCTACGACATTTTCACGGCCGACGAGTGTTTTCTCACCGGCACCGCGGCGGAAGTCATCCCCGTGGTCATGCTCGACCGCCGCGACATCGGCGACGGCAAGCCGGGACCGATCACGAAGCGTCTGATGACCCGCTTCCATGAGTTGACACAGAGCACCGGCACTGTGATTGATTAGATATGCAATGCGACGTTTGCGGTGAGAAGGACGCCAGCGTCTTCCTCACGCAAATCGTGGAGGGGAAGATGCAGAAGGTGAACCTCTGCGAAGCCTGCTCCAAGGCCAAGGGCGTCAACGACCCCACCGGCTTCGCCCTCGCCGATCTTCTTCTCGGGCTGGGCGCCGCGCAACAGCTCGAAAAGAGCCCCACCACGGCCAAGTGCCCGGTCTGCGGCTTCACCCAGGCCGACTTCAAGAAAACCGGCCGCCTCGGCTGCAGCGAGTGCTACACCACTTTTGCGGATGGCCTCGCCGGCATGCTTGCCAATATGCACAAGGGCACGACCCACGTCGGCAAGGCACCGGGCGATCGCGCGCATCGTCGCGAACTGACCGCAAAGATGAAATCCCTTCAGGCCACCCTCGACGAGGCCGTGGCCACCGAGAAATACGAGGAGGCCGCCACCCTGCGGGACGCCATCCGAAAACTGGAGACGGAGCTCGCGTCATGAAACTCTCCCGCATCATTTCGAATGCGGGGGAATGGCTCTCGGGCGACGGCCCGAATCGACAGGTCGTCGTCAGCAGCCGCATCCGCCTCGCCCGCAACCTCACCCGCACCGCCTTCCCCGGCTGGGCCAAGCGCGCCGAACGCCTCGAAACCCTCGGCCTCATCCGCCCCGCCATCGAGGCGTTGCCGGAAATGCACGACGCTTACGCGCAGAATCTTACGGAACTCACCGCGTTGGAACGGCAGGTGCTCGTAGAGAGGCACTTGATCAGTCGCGAACATGCCGCCAAGGGCGCCGGGAGCGCCGTCGTAATGAACGTGGAGCAGACCCTCAGCTTCATGATCAACGAGGAGGATCATCTCCGCATGCAATCCATCCGCTGCGGCCTTCAGCTCCACGAGGCCTACGCCGCCGTTGACAAATGCGATACCCAGCTCGCGACCCGGCTCGACTTTGCCTACCACGAGGAGCTCGGCTATCTCACCGCCTGCCCCACCAATGTCGGCACCGGCATGCGCGCTTCCGCCATGCTTCATCTGCCCGGCCTCGTGATGGGCGACCAGATCAACAAGATCATCAACTCGGTGAACAAGATCGGGCTGGCCGTCCGCGGTCTCTACGGCGAGGGCACCGAGGCGATGGGCAATCTTTTCCAGGTCTCGAACCAGACCACCCTTGGCGAAAGCGAGGAACAGATCATCGACCGTCTCAGCGAAGTGATCATCCACATCGTCGAGCACGAGGAAAATGCCCGCCAGCAGCTCGTCGAAAAGCGCGCCACCACCGTGCTCGACCAGATCGGCCGCGCCTACGGCGTCCTTTGCCACGCCCACAGCATGACCTCGAAGGAGGCCCTCAACTGGCTCTCCATCCTCAAGCTGGGCATCGATCTGGGGCTCTTCCCCGACTCGGCGCGCGTCACCATCGACGAGCTCTTCATCGAGACGCAGCCCGCGCATTTGCAAAAAGGCACGCAGGGCCAGAAGATGTCGGCCGAAGCCCGCGACGCCTTGCGAGCCACCCTGATCCGAGCGAAACTGAAACCGCTTCCCGAACCGGATATGACGAAAGTTCCCCTTTCGCCCGTGTCCGATTCGAACGAAGCTACCGAAGCCAAAAAGGAACCCGATGATGAATAACTTCACGCCGCGAGCCCAACAGGTGCTCGCTCTCGCCCGCAAGGAAGCCGACCGATTCAACCACAATTACGTCGGCACCGAGCACCTGCTCCTCGGGCTGATCAAGCTTGGTCAGGGCGTTGCCGTGAACGTCCTCCAAAAGATGGGACTCGATCTCGAGACCGTCCGCATGGAGGTCGAAAAACAGGTCGGTTCCGGTCCCGAAACCAAGATGGTCGGCAACATTCCCTACACGCCCCGCGTGAAGAAGGTGCTCGCGCTTGCCAGCAAGGAGGCCAAGGCGCTCCAGCACAGCTACGTCGGCACCGAGCACATCCTGCTCGGCCTGCTCCGCGAAGGCGAGGGCGTTGCCGCCCGCGTGCTCAAGAGCCTCGAAGTCGACATCGAGCGCACCCGCAATGAGATCCTCAAGGAACTCGACCCGAATTTCTCCGCTCAGGAAGAGGGCGGCGGCGAAAACATTCCCGCCGAAGCCGGCACGAGCAAGAAGGATGGCAAGACGCCCGCCCTTCGCGCCTTCGGCCGCGACCTCACCGAGATGGCCCGCAAGGCCGAGCTCGACCCCGTCATCGGCCGCGCCGACGAGATCGAGCGCGTCATTCAGATCCTCTGCCGCCGCACGAAGAACAATCCCGTGCTCATCGGTGAGGCTGGCGTCGGCAAGACCGCCATCGCCGAGGGCCTCGCCCAGGAAATCATCGCCGGCAACGTGCCCGAGCTGCTCCGCGACAAGCGCGTGATCACCCTCGATCTCGCCCTGATGGTCGCCGGCACGAAATACCGCGGCCAGTTCGAAGAGCGCATCAAGGCCGTGATGGACGAGATTCGCAAAGCCAGGAACGTCATCCTTTTCATCGACGAGCTGCACACCATCGTGGGCGCCGGTTCCGCCGAAGGCGCGATGGACGCGAGCAACATCATCAAGCCCGCCCTCAGCCGCGGCGAGCTCCAGTGCATCGGCGCGACAACGCTCAACGAATATCGCAAATACATCGAGAAGGACTCCGCCCTCGAGCGCCGCTTCCAGCAGGTGAAGGTCGAGCCGCCCTCGGTCGAACAAACCGTCCAGATTCTCAAGGGCCTGCGCCCGAAATACGAGCAGCACCACAAGGCGATCATCAGCGACGAAGCCCTCGAGGCCGCCGCGAAGCTTTCCGACCGCTATCTCACCGGCCGGTTCCTGCCGGACAAGGCGATCGACATCATGGACGAAGCCGGCGCCCGCGCCCGCATCGGCGCCATGACGCGTCCACCGAACGTCAAGGACATCGAGGCTGAGATCGAAACGATCAAGACCGACAAGGAAGCCGCCATCAAGGCCCAGGACTTCGAGCGCGCCGCCTCGCTGCGTGACGCCGAGAAGCAGGCCAAGGACAAGCTCGACTCCGTGCTCGCCGAATGGCGCGCGAAGAAGGAAGAGCAGGAAGTCCACGTCACCGAGGACGACATGATGCATGTTCTCTCCAAGTGGACGGGCGTTCCGCTCAGCCGCATGGAGCAGAAGGAAACCGCGAAGCTCCTGGCGATGGAAGAGGACCTCAAGGGCAAGGTGATCGGCCAGGACGAAGCCGTCGTGGCCATCAGCAAGGCCCTGCGCCGCAGCCGCGCCGATCTCAAGGATCCGCGCCGCCCGATCGGTTCGTTCGTGTTCCTCGGCCCCACCGGCGTGGGCAAGACCTTCCTCGCCCGCACGCTGGCCGAGTTCATGTTCGGCGATCCGGACGCCATCATTCAGCTCGACATGAGCGAATACATGGAGAAGTTCACCGCCTCGCGTCTGATCGGTTCGCCTCCCGGCTACGTCGGCTACGAAGAGGGCGGCCAGCTCAGCGAAGCCGTGCGCCGTCGCCCGTATTCGGTCGTGCTCTTCGACGAAATCGAAAAGGCGCACCCCGACGTCATGCACCTCCTCCTCCAGATTCTGGAAGAGGGCAAGGTGACCGACTCGCTCGCCCGCAAGATCGACTTCCGCAACACGATCATCATCATGACGTCGAACGTCGGTGCCGAGCTGATCAAGAAGCAGACCTCGCTCGGCTTCCACGTGCCGAAGCTCGACGACAGCTACGACACGATGCGGGAGAAGATTCTCGAGGAAACGAAGCGCGTCTTCAAACCCGAGTTTCTGAACCGCCTCGACGACATCATCGTCTTCCACACGCTCACGAAGCCGGACCTCATCCGCATCGTGAATCTGGAGATCGAGAAGCTCACCGCCCGCCTCCGTGCGAAGTCGATCCACATCGAACTCGACGACAGCGCGCAGGAGCTCCTCATCGAGAAGGGCTACGACCCGAGCTACGGCGCTCGCCCGATGCGCCGCGCGGTCGAGCGCTACTTGGAGGATCCGATGGCCGAAGAGCTTCTCCGTGGCAACATCAAGGACGGCAACGTCATCAAGGTCAGCCGCGCCGGAGACAAGCTCACCTTCCTCAACGAGCCGAAGGAAACCGAACCCGTCGCCCTTACCGAGACGACCACGGAATAACCATTTAGCCGCACCAATAAACAGCCCGGAGAAGAAAACTCTTCTCCGGGCTGTTTTGGTTTTCGAACTTCGAGCCTCACCGAATGTGAAACATGACCACTCCCCTCGGAAGGCCGCACGATAGACGCATCCGCTCGCTCGGCGTTCGCGAGAGTTTCCCCAAGGACATGAAATTGTCGCGTCGAAGATTCGCCGCGTTCACGTGGATCGAATTAAAATGATGACGCGCGATGCGGAGGCTCGGAAAGCGAGCATGGATTGGACGGCCGTGAGATCAGGGAATCGAACGCGGATCGCCTCTCTGAGAGGCTCGGAGCGCACATCTTGTCGTTTCGCGCGAGCTTGCTAGCCTGCGGCCTGCGCCATGCTTCGCTTCCTCGTCGCTCCTCTTCTCAGCGCCGCCCTGCTCGGCTGCGCTTCGTCTTCCCGGGAACCCAACCCGAATCTCACGCTACTCAAAGCCGAGAACGTCGCGTGGCACGACTCCGGCGCCTACGACCGGGCCTTCGCGCGCGCGGCGGATCCCGCCCGGCGCACGCTGGAGGGTTACCTTCGCGGCGTCACTCCGCAGAACTTCGCCGTCGTCTTCGACATCGATGAGACGCTGCTGTCGAACTGGCCGTATTTGAGCGCCGGCCAGTTCGCCATCAGCGCCGAGACTTTCGCCGCCTGGACGATTCGCGAGCACGGCATCGCGCTCACTCCGATGCGGGAAGTTTACGCGAAGGCGCACGCCTACCAGATCCCGATCTTTCTCGTGACCGGTCGCGATGAATCCCTGCGCGCGGCCACCCAGCGCGACCTCGAGGAGGCCGGCTACTGGGGCTGGAGCGGACTTTACATGAAGCCGTCGAGCTATCGCGACCCGTCGATCATTCCATTCAAGTCTGGCGTTCGCAAAATGCTCACCGAGCACGGCTACCAGATCATCCTGAACGTCGGCGATCAGGACAGCGACCTTGCCGGCGGATATGCCCGCCACCGGTTCAAGCTGCCGAATCCCTTTTATTACCTTCCCTGAGGCGGGCTTTCACCGCCCCAGGGAGTCGGAAATCGATTAACGGAGGAAGGCCTCGTGCAGGCCGCCGTCGACGGTGAGGATCTGGCCGGTCGTCTTGCTCAGGCGCGAGCTCACCCACATGAAGTAGGCCTCGGCCTGGTCGGCAGGCGTGATCGGCACCTTCGTGAGCGTGCGGTCGGCGTAGAACTGCGCGAGCTTGCTCACCAGCGACTCGGTCTCCTCGTCGTCCTTGTAGGGAATGTTGTATTTCGCGAGCGAGCCGATGACGCGGTCGCGCGGGAACATCGCGGAACCCTGCACGACGGTCGCCGGGGCGACGCCGTTCACGCGCACGAGCGGAGCGAGCTCGATGGCGAGCTCGCGCACGAGGTGATTCGCGGCGGCCTTCGACGTGTCGTAGGCGAGACTGCCTTTCTTCGCGACGACGGCATTGGCGCTCGTCGTGAGAACGAGATTGCCGCGCAGCCCCTGCTCCTTCCACGTCTTGTAGGCTTCGTCGGCGACGAAGTAGCTGCCGGTGACGTTGATGTTGAAGGTGAGCGCCCACTTGTCGTCGGGAATGTGGCCCGTCGTGTCGCTCGGGACGAAAATGCCGGCCGTGACTTCGATGGAGTCGAACCCGCCGTAAGCAAGCGCGACCTCATCGAGCATCGCGCGGATGCTGGCGCGATCGGTGATGTTCGCCGCGAGGCCGATGGCCGGACCGCAGCCCGAGATGCCGGTGCCAGCGACGCCGATGCCGACGCCATATTTCGAGGTGATCTCGTCGGCCGTGGCCTGGGCGGCGGCGGCGTTGAGGTCGACGCAGACAATGTGCGCACCTTCCTTCACAAGGCGATGGGCGACTTCCTTGCCGATGCCGCTGCCGGCGCCGATGACGATGTGCACCTGGCGGGCGAGTTCCTTCTCCGCGGGCATGCGCTGGAGCTTCGCTTCCTCGAGGAGCCAGTATTCGATGTCGAAGGCCTCCTGCTGCGGGAGCGCGATGTATTCATCGATCGCCTCCGCGCCGCGCATGACCTCGACGGCGCAGTTGTAGAACTCGGCGGTCACGCGCGACTCGCTCTTGTCCTTGCCCCAGGCGACCATGCCGAGGCCGGGGATGAGCACGACGGTCGGGTTCGGGTCGCGCATCGCGGGGGAGTTCGCGTGTTTGCACGTCTCGTAATACTTCGCGTAGTCCTTCCGGTAATCCGCGAGGCCGTCGGCGAGCAGTTTCTTGAGCGCGGCGACATCGTCCTTCTGGGGATTCCAGTCGACGTAGAGCGGCTTGATCTTCGTGCGCAGGAAGTGGTCGGGGCAGCTCGTGCCGAGCTCGGCGAGACGGGCGGCATCCTTGGAATTGACGAAGCGCAGGATCTTCTCATCGCTTTGGACGGTGCCGATGCAGCGCTTGAACTGGCTCACCTGCCCGCGGAGCCACGGGAGGATCTGGGCGAAGACCTTATTGCGCTCGGTTTCCTCGAGCGTCTCGTATTTCGCGCCGCCGAAGGCCTTCGCGTCGCCGCCCTTGGCCTGGTATTTCTCGTCGATGTAGGCCGAGGCTTTCTCGATGAAGTCGAGGGTGTGCGTGTAGCACGTCTTCGCATCGTCGTCCCACGAGATGAAGCCGTGCTGTCCCATCATGATCGCCTTCACGCCGGGCGTGGCCTTCTCGATCTCCTGCATCGCGAGGCCGAGCTCGAAGCCGGGCCGCATCCACGGCACGTAAGCCATCTCGCCGCCGAAAATCTCCTGCGTGAGCTTCTCGCAATGCTTGCTCGCGGCGATCGCGATGATCGCGTTCGGATGCATGTGGTCGACGTGCTTGCCCGAGAGGAAGCTGTGCAGCGGCGTGTCGATCGATGACGGGCGCGGGTTCAGATTGAAGGTGGTGTGCGCGTAGGCCCCCACCATTTCGTCCTCGGCGGGCGACTTGAGGCCCTTGTCGGCGCGGGCGCCGTAGCTCGACTGCAGGCCGATGAGCTTATCCTGATAAAGGGAGGAGAAATTTTCGCGCTTGCTGGTGCGGAGATCGCCGCCAGAGCCCTTGACCCAGAGCACCTCGACGTCCTGGCCGGTGAGGGGATCTTTTTCGACAATCTTCGAGGAAGTGTTACCGCCGCCGGTGTTGGTAATGCGCTGATCAGCGCCAAGAATATTCGAGCGGTAGACGAGCAGGTCGACGAGAGACATCGAGCTGGCTTTTGTGTCGTCCCAAGAGTGATTTACGAATCGATATTGCATCAGAAATGGCGCTGGGTAGCGATTGGGGTGAGCCAGTGACTTTTCGTTTTCGAGTGTTGCCCTGGCAAGGACAAAGCGCCACCCTCACATTCTCGTCACTCATGCAAGGTCGTCGTCAGCCCCCTACTTTCCTCATCTGACCCATGACGGATCGAGTCTTCCTGGCAGTCGACATCGGTGCTGGCAGCGGCCGCGTCCTGGCTGGCATTTTCGATGGAAAGACCCTGCGCATCGAGAACGTGCGGCGCTACCCGAACCAGGGCATCCCGCTGCCTACCGGCTGGCATTGGAACCTCCCGCAGCTCTTCGCGGAAATCGTCACCGGCCTCGGTGAGGCGCGCCAGAAATACGGAAACGCCCTGGTTTCCGTCGCGGTCGATTCCTGGGGCGTGGACTACGGCGTCGTCGACGCCGGCGGACGCCTGCTCGGGCTGCCCTGGATGTATCGCGACTCCCGCAACGACGGGATGATCGACGCCGCTACGGCGCTCGTGCCGAAGGAGGAAATTTATCGCCGCACCGGCATCCAGTTTCTCCCTTTCAACACCGTTTTCCAGCTCATGGCCGAGCAGCGGGCGCATTCCGAAACGATGCGCATCGCCGAGCGGCTGCTCTTCGTGCCCGATCTGCTCACCTTCTGGCTGAGCGGCAAGAAAGTGACCGAGCGCACCATCGCCAGCACTTCGATGCTGCTGAAGGCCGGCAAGGCCGAATGGGATCTCGACCTCGCCGCCGCGGTCGGCATTCCTACGCATCTGCTCAAGCCAATCACCGAGCCGGGCGTGCTGGTCGGAGAACTGCGCCCCGAACTCGCCGCCCAGACCGGCTGCACCGGCCTCAAAGTCGTCACGTGTGGCGGCCACGACACCGCCTCCGCCGTCGCCGGCGTGCCCGCGGTCGATGCAAATCCGCTCTTTCTCAGCTCCGGCACGTGGTCGCTCATCGGCTGCGAATTGCCCGCGCCGATCGTCACCGCCGAGTCGGCTGCCGCCGGCTTCTCGAACGAGCAGGGCCTTTGCGGCACCACGCGCTTCCTCAACAACGTCACCGGCATGTGGCTGCTTCAGGAGTGCCAGCGCAACTGGCGCGCTCAGGGCATCGCCATCGAGGATGGCGAGCTCGCCCGCCGCGCCGCCGACGCCCGAATCGACTCCCTCATCGATCCCGATCACGAAAGCTTTGCCAAGCCCTGCGACATGCCTGCCGCGATCACCCATTTCTGCAAAGCGACCGGCCAGGCCGAACCACGCTACCCGGCCGAAACCGCTCGCGTGATCGTCCAAAGCCTCGCCCTGCGCTACCGCGAACTCGCTGCGCAACTTCGCGCCTGGATGCCCGCCCCGCCATCGCGCCTGCACATCGTCGGCGGCGGCTCGCAAAACGCCCTTCTCAACCAATTCACCGCCGATGCGCTCGACCTTCCCGTCGAGGCCGGCCCCACCGAGGCCACCGCGCTCGGCAACATCCTCGCCCAGCTCCTTGCCTCGGGCGAGATCTCCTCGCTCGCCGAGGGCCGCGCGATCATCCGCGCCTCGTTCGCGCAGCAGGTCTTCACTCCGCAGGACGCCAGCCAATGGATCGACCGTGCCGGCGCCTTCGCCGCGCTGCGCCGCTGATTTTTTAGAGATGCCCAAAACTGGAGAAAATTCCGACGTCGTCCTGATTGGCAGCGGCATCATGTCCGCCAACCTCGGCGCGCTCCTCAAACGCCTCGATCCCAGACTCACGATCCAGGTCTTCGAAGTCACCGACGGCCTCGCCCAGGAAAGCTCCCACGGCTGGAACAACGCCGGCACCGGCCATGCCGGCATCTGCGAACTCAGCTACACGCCAAAGCGCGAAGCCGACGGCACGGTGAGCGCCGCGCATCCGATCAAGATCTTCGAACAGTTCGAGAAATCCCTGCAATTTTGGGGCAGCGCCGTGCGCGACGGCATGGTGACGAACCCCTCGGAGTTCATCAATCCCGTGCCGCATCTCAGCTTCGTCCACGGCGAAGAGCAGGTCGATTTCCTCCGCGCGCGCCACGCCGCGATGTCCGCCCACCACTTCTTCGAGGAGATGGTTTACTCGACCGACCGCGCGACGATCGGCTCTTGGGCCCCGTTGCTCGTCGAAGGCCGCGGCGAGGTGCCCATCGCCGCCACGCGCATGGACGACGGGACGGACGTCAATTTCGGCTCCATCGCCCGCAAGCTCCTCGCGTGGCTCGGCCAGCAGGAAGGCTGCGGCATCGCGGCCGGTCATCGCGTGATCGACATTCGCAAGGACGGCACGGGCTGGGAGCTGGAAGTCCGCGAACTGGCAACCGGCCACACCTTCACGACGCGCACGAAATTCGTCTTCGTCGGTGCGGGCGGCGGCAGCCTGCCGCTGCTGCAGAAGTCCGGCATCCCCGAGAGCCGCGGCATCGGAGGCTTCCCGATCGGCGGCCAGTGGATCGTCTGCGACAATCCCGAGATCGTCGCGAAGCATCAGGCCAAGGTCTACGGCCAGGCACTCGGCGCCGCGCCCACCATGGCGGTGCCGCACCTCGACACGCGCATTCTCGACGGAAAGAAGACACTGCTCTTCGGTCCCTTCGCCGCATGGACCACGAAGTTCCTCCACGGCAAGGGCAGCCCGCTCGACCTCCCGCTTTCCATCAAGCCGCACAACCTCGCCACGCTCGTCAACGTCGGCATCCACAATCTCGACCTCGTCCGATACCTCGTGCAGCAGGGCACGCAGAGCATGAGCGACCGCATGGACGTGCTGCACGTGTTCTATCCCGCCGCAAAGGCGTCGGACTGGCGCCTGATCGACGCCGGCATTCGCGTGCAGGCGATCAAGGAGACCGACGGCAAGGCCGGCATCGTCCACTACGGCACCGAGGTCATCACGAACCAGGAACGCACCATCTCCGCACTCCTCGGCGCGTCACCCGGCGCCTCCGTCTCCGTCGACATTGTTCTCGAGGTCATCCGGACCTGCCTCCCGCACCTGCTCGAAGGCCCGACCATCCGCGAGCTCATTCCCACGTTCGGAATCGACATCAAGCAGGCGGAAAACGCCGCCTTCTTCCGCAACGCCCACGCCCGCGCCGAACAACATCTCAAACTCCGCCCCTGAGTCCCAGTATCCCCGCTGGTGAAGGAAGCCGGATGCAAGCGTTCTTCCACACAGGGCTTCACACTGTTATTTTCACGGGCATGGCCTCCAGGGAATCCGAGCTTCTCGACACCTGGATCGCCTGCCCGGAATGCGCCGCCGCCTGCCGGGATCGCCCCCTGCCGCCCGGGGCCGCACTCTTCTGCCGCCGCTGCGGCGTGCGGGTGAAGAAATCCTCCGGCCAGCGCTCGCTCCAGCGGGCATGGGCGTTTGCCGCGACCGGGCTGATGCTCGTGCTCCTCGCGAACGTGCAGCCCGTGCTCACTTTCGATGTCGCGGGAAACACGCAATCCAACCTCATCGTCACCGGCGTCGCCGGCCTGCTCGATCAGGGTTACTGGCCGGTCGCCGCGCTGGTCTTTGTCGCGGGAATCGCCGGCCCGGCCATTCACCTCGCCGCATCATGCTACGTGCTCTCCGCCTGCTGCCTGGGACTGCGCTGGCCCGCCCTGCACGGTGTGGCAAAAGTTTGCGAGATCATGGAAGGCTGGAACCTCGTTCCGGTCTATGCCGTGGCCACCGTCGTCGCGGTCGTGAAACTCGACATGCTCGGCACGGTGGCGTGGCAGCAGGGAGCGCTGTGGATCGTGCTGCTGTCGCTCTGCTCTCTGCTCACGTCGCAATTCTTCGACCGAGACCTCGTGGAGCGTCGTCTGAAACAACTCGAATGAGCACGCGCGGCGCCGACTCCCATCGCCTGCAACTCGCGCAGGCCCTCGTCGTCACCGGACTCATTCTCTACGTGCCGGCAAACGTCCTTCCCGTGATGACCATGACCGTCGTGGGCGACGTGGAGCCGCTCACCGTGCTCGGCGGCGTCCAGGAACTCTACGATTCCGGCCTGTGGCCCATCGCGGGCATCGTATTTCTCGCCAGCATCGTCGTGCCCTTCTGCAAGCTCGCGTGCCTGAGCTGGCTGCTGCTCATGCACGGCAGCCCGCGCTGGCAGCGACAGCGGGGCGCCCTTCGTCGCATCGTTCACACGGTCGGGAGCTGGTCGATGGTGGACGTGTTTCTCCTCTCGATTCTCGCGGCCGTCGGACAGCTCGGCGCACTGGCGAGTGTGCAGGCGGAGCCAGGCGGGCTGTTCTTTGCCGCGGTGCTCGTTTGCACGCTCTTCGCTTCGGAGAGTTACAACTCGCGCCAGATCTGGCAGACCAGAGAAGCAACCACATGAACGAAGAGAGCAGGGCAGAGAGGGAACCCGAAGACCACGGCCAGATCGTGACCCGGCCGGGCTGGCGTATCTCGTGGGCATGGCTCTTTCCCGTGCTCGCTGCCGCGGCCACCGCGTGGCTTTTCTGGACGAACTGGAAGTCGAACGGCCCCGAAATCGAGGTCGTCTTCGAGAGCGCTCCCGGCATCCAGGCCGGAAAAACGCCCCTCCTCTATCGGGGCGTCGTCGCCGGCACCGTCACCCATGCGCGGCTCGATGCCACTCTCGACAAGGTCGTGCTCACCGTGCGCCTCAAGGAATTCGCCGCCGCGCTGGCCAGCGAAGGCACCGTCTTTTGGATCGACCAGCCCGTCGTCGGCCTCGGCGAAACCTCGGGCCTCGACGCGCTCATCCAGGGCAATTCCCTCCAGGCCCGCCTAGGCGGCGGCGCGCCGACCACGCATTTCGAGGGCCGCGATCGCGTGCCGGTCACGCCGCTGGAATCCCCCGCACTCATCCTGAAGCTCCGCGCCTCGAACATCCCGTTCCTCGACCGCGGCTCGCCCGTGTTCTACCGCGGCGTGCAGGTCGGCGTGATCGAGGACAAGGCTCTCGACGCGTCCGGGAATCCCTTCCTCCGCGCGCTCATCGAGAAGGAATTCGCCGCCACCGTCCGCAACAATGCCCGCTTCTGGCCGGTGCCCGCCACATCCATCCGGGTCGGCCCCGGCGGGGTGAAACTCGACATGCTCGGCCTGAAGGCAATCCTCCTCGGCGGCGTGGAATTCGATATCTTCGGCGTGCCAGGCGCCGAGGTCCCGGACGAGACCGAGTTCACCCTCTACCCGGACGCCTCCATCGCCCGCGCGACCGGCGAGCCCGTGCACATCACCTTCCGCGACGGCCAGGGCCTCGTTGCCGGCCAGACCGAGGTCCGCCATCTCGGCGTGGTCGTCGGCACCCTGGAGTCCGCCCGGCTCGACACCGCCAGCGCGACGGTGGACGCCGTCGTTCGCTTCCACCCCGACTTCGAAAAACTTCATCCCGCCGGCACCACCTTCACGCTCATCCGTCCGCGCATCTCGCTGGAGGGCGTCTCGGGCCTCGAGACCCTCATCGGCGGCCCCTACATCGATTGTGAACCCGGTCCCGCCGGAGAAATCGCCACGACCTTCGCCGGCCACACCATCTCGGACGACGGCCTCGACACCGCGGAGTCCGAGAAATCGGGCGTTCACATCACCCTGCGTGCGAAAACGCTGCCGAATCTCGCGCCCGGCGCCCCCGTCCTCTACCGCGGCCTCCTCGCCGGAACGGTGAAGGCGAAATCCATCGACGCAAAGGGCGAGCCAGTCCTCGATGTGGTTATCCGTCGCAACTTCGCCCCAGCGCTGGCTCGAAACGCGCGATTCTGGTCCGTGCCGCCGGCCGCCGCGCAGGCCGGCCCCGGCGTGCTGAAGATCGACGTTGCCAGCCTCCAGACCCTCCTTCAGGGCGGCCTCGCCTTCGACGTCTTCGGATCTCCGGAGCCCGTCGCCGAAAATGGCGCGACCTTCGATCTCTTCGCCTCCGAGAAGTTCGCCCGCGCCATTTCGCCAGCGATCCAGATCACGTTCGAAAACGGCCAGGGACTTCTCGCGGGCGAGACGCAGGCCCGCTACCTTGGCGTGCCCGTCGGTATCGTCGAGGCCGTCCGCGCCAGGGATGGCAAGGTGCAGGCGACCGTGCGCTTCGAGGCCGGCTACGACTTCCTCCGCCGCGAGGGCTCGGACTTCTCCATCGTTCGCCTCGACGTCTCGCTGAATGGCGTATCCGGCGTCGAGACCGTCGTCAGCGGCGTCTACATCGAGTGCGTGCCCGCCCCGGGCGGCCGTCTCGCGGAGAGTTTCTCCGCCGTCACCCCGGCAAAGGCCGAGTTCCAGGAGGAAGCGGAATCGGATTTCGAAGTCACGGTGACCACCGCCCGCACGAACATCGCCGTGAACGCGCCCGTGACCTATCGCGGCATCGAGGTCGGCAAGGTCGCCCGCAAATCCCTTTCGCCCGACGCCCGCAAGGTCTCCCTCGCCGTGATGATCAATCCGCTCTACGCCAGCCTCATCCGGGCGAACACGAAATTCTGGGACGCCGGCGGCATCCGCGCCTCGCTCGGCTTCTTCGCGATCAAGGTGCAGACCGCTTCGCTCGACGCCCTCGCCCGCGGGGGCATCGCCTTTGCCACGCCGAACGCGCCGAACATGGGCGCCACCGTCGAGCCCGGCCACGAGTTCGAATTGAACGCCACCCCGCGTCGCGAATGGCTGGAGTGGGCCCCGGCCCTTCCCTCGCGTTAGGCCGCCATCTGCGTGCTCGGCGGCATTTTCATCACATCAGCGCTTCGTCACGACCCCGCCGCTCTCCGCGGCGTCGGGCTTTTCGATCCGAGAGGTCGAATTGGGCGCCAGCTCGATGACCGCTCCCTTTTGAGCCTTCGCGAACCACTTGCTGTCCTTCACGTCGTTGTGCTCGACGATCGCGCGGGCTCCCGCTCCGTCAGCCAGCACGAACACCGTCGACTTCCGGCTCACGTTGTTTCGCACCGTCACCGTCACGCCGGATTTCACCCGCACCGGCTTGACGCAATCCTCGAAATAGCAGTCCTCGATCACGATGTTCTTCCCGGCATTGAGCTGGATCGCCTTGTCCTTCGCGCCGCGGAACGCGCAATTGCGGATGATCAGATTGTCCGCACCATTGGCGGTGATCGCGTCCTCGCACACTTTCGGGAAGATCACGTTCTCGATCACTGCGTTCTTCCCGCTCACGTGGATGCCGTCCGGCGCCTCGACCACCACCGCGTTGCGCACCGTCACGCCCTCGCCCTGCACGGAGATCACCGGCTCCATGTGTTCGTTCTGCGAGCAGTCGCCCTCCCCGGTCCACTTCAACGCGTCTCCACCGAAGCTCACCGTCCGGCCATTCTGAGCGAAATACTGGATCGCATTAAACTTCCGCGTTTTTTTCGGCTTCTGATCGAAGACGGAGGCATCCGGGGCCGCAATTGCGGGCAGAGCCAGCAGGAGAAAAAGCAAATACCGCATTTCCCTTCATCGTCCGCGACCGGGGCCTTCGCAAAAACAAAAATGGCCGGGAGCGATCCCGGCCAATCGGCATTCAAACTGTTCGGCGTTCCCTAGAGTCCCGCGAGAAAGAGATCCACGTTACGCGCATTGTCGTGCAACTCCGCAACGAAGCGGGCGCATCCCGCCTGCGCATCTCGCAGCGCTTGCGGATCACCAAGGAGCTCCGTCGCGCCCTTCACCAGCGTCTCGAAATCGCCATCGGCAAACCGTCCCGGCGCGAATCGCTCGAACAGATCGTCGGGGTTCACCGCCAGCGAAAGCAGGGCCGCAGTGCCAAGTCCGGCCTGGATGAAGCTGTTCGGCCAGCCTTCGAAGGAGGACGTATTCACGAAAATCCGCGCCGCATCATAATGCGCCTGGATCTCGTGATAAGGAACGCGCTCGATGAACTCGAGGTTGGCGAGACCCTTCGCGCGGGCCGCCACGGCTTCCCACAAGGCCACATCCTCCCGCGGACAGATCATCCGGCATTTCGCCGCAGGCATGCGCGTCACGAGATCGAGAAAAAGGTGCGGCTGCTTGATCGGCTGGCAGCGAGCGACCCACAGCAGGTCGATCGCTTTTTCCGTCGGCCGCTCCGAGCGGCGCGGCAGGATGAGATTGCGATACAGTCCGCAGGACAGCCCCTGCCGGGCAAACTGCGCCCCCTGGTAATCGCTCATGGCGAAACGCCGGTCCGCCCCGCGCACGCCGGCCTCGAAGAAGGCGCCTCGAAGCGGATTCTCCCGACGAAACTCGCCGTTCACTTCGGTATCGAGTCCGCAAATGAACACGAGCCGGCTCCCGGGCACGCGCACGCGGTGCAGAAGATACAGCCACGTCGTCCATCCGAGAATGAGCACGAAGTCAGGTCGCTCATCGCGGAGCAGCGAAACCACCCGAGGCACCGCCCGCAGCGTATCGAGCAGACCTCCGGTCTGAAACCGGCCGCCGTTGCGCGTGCGCACTCCCTCGAAAACAAGGCCGTCGCGCTGTCCGCAGTCGCCGCCAATGATCACCACTTCGTGGCCGCGACGCACGAGTTCCCGCGCCAGCAGCGCCACCTGCAACTCCGCGCCGCCCGACACGCGATCGGTCGATGGATCCAGCGCCAGATGCGCGTAACTCGAGAGGAAACAAAACTTCATTTGCGCACCGTCGCGGCTGCCATTCGCACCCAGGGCATCCGAGGCAGGCTGGCCCGATCGTAACGGGCCAGCGCCCGCAGGAACGCCCCCCCTGCACCCGCTCGGCAGGCCCGATAAAAAAGGGAGTAATGCTGCTCGGCGCGCAGGCGGGCAAATCCGGCGCCCATTCTTCGTCCCCGCAGGAAACCCCACTCCAGCGCCTTCACCGCCTCGAAATACGTCTCCCAATCCGCGGGCAGATCTCCGGCCCAGGCCTCCGCAATGGCGCCTCGCTCCTGCCCACCGAGACCCGGGGCCATTGCAGCCATGTGGTCTTCCAAGATTCGTCTCACCGCCGCCACGCGCTCCCCGCTCTTCTCCGCTCCGGCCATGATCGACGCGGAATGCAGCCGGTATTTCACGAGCGGCTGCCGCAGCGTCACCACCGGAAACTCCGCGGCCACGCGCGCCCAAAGATCGAGATCCTCGCAGGCCGGGCGATCCCGGTAGCCGCCCAGTCGATCGGCAATGATTCCCCGTCGAAACAACACACTGCCATGCGCAAACGGCGCCCGAAAACAGAGGTCCCACGCCACGAGGTCAGCGTGCCCGCCGGTGCGCCAGCGACCGCGATACCGATCGGCTTCGTCGATGAGCAGCGCGTCTGCACCGATCAGCGGAACCGCCGGATTTCCTCGCACAAAGCTCATCTGCGCGGCCAGTCGTCCCGGCGCGCTCAGGTCATCGGCATCCTGCCGCGCAATCCACTCGCCCCGCGCCTCCGCCAGCCCGTGGTTCAGCGTCGCGACCAGACCGAGATTCTGCGGATGATGCAGCACCCGCACGCGCGGATCGCCCGTGGACTCCAGAATCTTCCGGGTTTCATCCGTCGAGCCATCGTCGATCGCCAGCAGCTCGAAGTCGCAGAAGCTCTGCCGCAACACGCTGCGCAGCGCCGCGGGCAAATGACGTGCGCCGTTATGGACCGGCAGCAGCACGGTCACCGCCGGGGATTTCATCGCGCCAGCAATCCCGCAAAAATTTCCGCGTGGCGATCCACCCATTTCACGCGATCGAAACTGGCCGTCGCTCGTTCGCGAGCCGCTTTCGCAAACTCGCCGTGCCGGGACATGATTGCCGTCACCGCTTCGGCAACCTGTTCGGGATCGGGCGCGTGGTCGCCAGTCCAGTCATCGGGCACCTCGACCAGTCGCCCCGCCTCTTCGCCGACGAGCTCCGGCATTCCGCCGCTCCGCGAGCCGATCACCGGGAGGCCGCAGGCCATCGCCTCGATCGGCACCGTCGGGCACGGGTCCTTGTATTTCGGATGCAGCAGCACGTGAGCCTGCCGGTAAAGCCGCGGCGCCTCGGCCTGCGTGAAACGCGGCAACAGCCGCACGCGATCGCCGAGTCCGCTCCGCGAGACATACGCCGCCACCTCGCGATCGCCATCCGGCCAGCGAAACTCCCCGGCAATGGTCAGTCGCACCGACACCCCCCGACGCACGAGCGCGGCTAGGGCATCGAGCGAAGCGCGCACGCGATAGAACGAGTGATTCGTCCCCATCGCAAGAAGCTCCCAGACATTCGGAGGCGGTGGGGACGACGCCGGCGAAAACACCGCGAGGTCGACGGGGTTCCAAAGCACCTCCGCCGGCGCCGTGACCGGGCCAAGGTAGCGATCCGCGCAATCCCGGCAGAACGCGCTTTGATAAACGACGTGATCAGCCTGCGCGATGAGTCGTCGCATGGGTTCGTTGAACCACGGATACTGCGTGCCGCTCCACGCGGGATAGGCGACGCCGTTCTGATTCCACACCACGGGAATGCCTCGCCGTTTCGCCCACGCGACCAGCTCTTCCACGTGCGGCACGAGATGCAGCACGCTGCTCACGAGATAGAGGACGTTGAACCCCTCGCGCGCTTCGCCGAATCGGTCCCGCAGATGCGCGAGCTTCACGCCGCCGCCGATCCGGGCCTCGTTCTCACGCACCGGCGGCTCGATCCATCCGAAGTTCGGATGAATACCCTCGCCGGCTTTCGGCGGCAGGGCCTGCAGGCGCCGACGAAAGGTCGCCCGACCTGGCGCGTGATACGCCAGCCGCGCCGCGGCGACCGCCTCGTGCCGCGCGCGTTCCCACGCGGACACCGGCTCGACGATCTTCACGCCCATGGCAGATCGCGGCCCAGCAGTCGCGCGAGTTCGGCATTACGCGGCGCGAAAAAGGCGCGCAACTCTGCCTCGGTCTCCGCCGGCATCCACTCCTTGTAATCACCCTCGCGAGCAATCGGCAGCGAGGACAACGGCACATTCTGCAACCCGATGTGCTGGATCGCGCGATTCGTGATCGCCAGCGGATCCGCGAAAAACTCTTCGCTGACGAGAAAGAGACATTGTTCGCGAGGAAACACCTCCAGCCACCGCTCCACGGCCCTCGCATACCAGCCGCACAGGACGTAACGGGCGGGGTGCCAGGCCTGCCGCGCAGCGGAGTCCACGATCGGCAGCACGGTCGGATCGTCGAGCCAGCGCATCGCGCTCCGCACCGTCGCGGAGAAATCGGCCCTGTCCGAACCGAACTTGCGAAACATCTGGAAGTCGGACCACGCCCGCTTGACGGGATCGCGGAACAGAAAAATCAGCCGGGCGTCGGGCACGACATCGCGCACCTCGCGCGGCGCCACGGGATTCGCGAAATATTCCACACTGCCGTCTCCGACGAGGAACTTCGCTCCGGGCCAGCGAATCGGGTAATTCATCGCCGCCCGCAGCCGGCTTCCCGGCCAGTGCACGAAGTTCGTGGGCTCCTTGCGCTGGCCGCGCCGCACCTGCGGGTGCGTCACAAGAAATTCGTAGAGCGTCGACGTGCCGCACTTCGGCGCGCCGGGAATGACGAACGACGGAAGCGGACGCAGCGGCGCCGTGGCGAGACGAAACGCCTTCTCGATTTCAAATCGCAGATCCGGGGGCCGGCTCATGAATTCACTTCCGCTCTCATTCTCGTCGCCATCCTGCCGCAGACCGCCGGCCAGGTGAAGCGCTCGCTCACCATGCGCCGACCGGCCTCGCCGAACTGGCGGCGCAACTCCGGAGAGCGCAACAGACGTTCCAAAAGCCCGGCGAGTTCTTCCGGCGCGCCGAGCAGGCCAGTGACGCCGTCGGCAACGCGTTCCGCATTCCCGCCCACGCGCGTGGCAACGACCGGCAGTCCGTAGGACGCAGCCTCGGCCAGCACCGACGCGGAGGGATCCATGCGGCTCGGCAGGCAAAAGACATCCGCGGCGCGGTAGCACTCCGCGACACGGCCGGGATCCAGCCGGCCAAAAATCTTCACCCCGGGCTCCGTGATCGTCGGAGAACATCCCACGATCCACAGCTCCGCGTCGGGGTTCTTCGCCCGCACCGCACGGAATGCGGCGACGAGTTCGGGGCCGCCCTTGCGCTCCCAATCCACCCCGACAAACAGGATCACCCGGCCGCTTCGCTCGCCAGCCTCGAGGCCGTCGGCACCGGCCACATTGCATCCGGAAAAGACACATTCCACGCGCTCCGAAGGCACGGAATAATCCTCGATCACGGACTGCGCCGCGAACCCGCTCGACACGAAATTGCAGTTCGTTCCGGCATAGAGCTCGCGTTCCATTTGCCGCCAGGCCGCGGGCACGGGCAACAAGGGTTTCGGCTCCGGATAGCGGAGATTCGCGAGATACGTGTGGTCGGTATAAAGAAAATGCGGCACTCCGGGGTGCCGCGCGTCGAAGAGCGATTGCGTCTGGAAGATGAGCGCCGTGTCGGCCGGATCGACCCTCGTCCGAACCCATTTGCGCACCCCTTCCAGCACGACGGGAATGCGCGGGAAGAAGTCCCGCGGCGGCTGGCGTTGCCGAAGAATCCGGCCACCGTAGCGCACTCCGGACTCGGCCGTCGCCCGCAGCCACAGCGCCGGGTTTGCGCCCACGATGTCGCGCTCCACGTCGACTACGGTCCATTCGAGCTCGGAAAATTCGGCGCGCAGGCCAGCGAGCACGGCGTCATTGATCAGCGAAAACTCCCCGATCCGGAAGAAGAAGGCGCACCGCTTCATTCCGTTTCGCGATCGCAGACTTCCGAGACCCACGCGGCATGCTGCGCGGCCACGACACGGGTTTCGTAGTGGTCGCTCACCGTGTTGCGCGCCGCTCTGCCGGCCTGCCGAAGGGCGGTCTCGTCGCTGAGGAGATTGTCAAAAGCCTCGAGCCATTGCGCGGAACTTTCCGCGATCGCAATCGCACCTGAAGACGAGCGCTGCGCGGCGTCGATGTAACTGGGAACCGGACTCGCGATCGCCGGCAGCTCACACGCCATGCCGAGAGTGATCTTCCACTCGGTGTGCGATTGATTGTAGGGCGTATCCAGGAAGCGTGGCGACACGATCACCCCGCCGGCGCCATACAGCTCCAGCAGTCCCCGCACGTCGCGAAAGCGATGAAAGGTATGCGGCACGCGTTCGAGGAACCGCTCGAAGCGCTCTCGCACCTCGGCCGGCCAACGGCTCCGCGCGGTGGCGACATCGTCGGTGACGAGCTGCAAATGGATCCGATCGGCTCGCGCGAGAAACGCCTCCTCCGCGGCCAGAAACTCGAACAACTTCGCGGCCATCCCGCTCCACCAGACCTGCAGACGTCCCTCGCGAAATGGCTCCCGCTGCACCGTCGTCGGGCACAGCCCCAGGTCGACATTGTCCGGCACCCATCGGGCCCGGGGATTATAGGCCCGGCAGACTTCGGTGAGATGACGCGACGATCCGATCACGCCATCGGCGAAAGCCGTCATTGCGATGGCGTCGGCCCGTTGCTGCGATGTCGGGACCATGGCGTCCAGCCGGGCCGCGCCCTCGAATCGCGTGTAATAATCGACGTTTGCCTCGAAGATGACCTTCGTGCCGGCCGCGCGCAGTCGGCGGGCAAGCGCGAGACAATGCGGTCCCATCGATTTCAGGAACACGACCGCTGCATAGCGGCGCCAGGGCCGGTAGAGCTCGTAGCGGGGAGCGGACGTGACATCCCGAAGCGCCGCAGCGAGCGCCCGGAAGCGCATGAAACTCATCGGCGATCCCGCGTCGTCCCATCCGGTAAGGAGCCGATGCGGGGGCATGCCTCGCGCGAGGGAGGCCAGCTCCGGCACGCGGCTGTTCACAATGAAGCCGACGCGCCTCACGATCCGGAAATGGCTGGCGAGAGAAACGCGGCGATCGATTCCGTGACGAGCGGCCCCCGCGCATATTTCTGCTCCTTCCAATCCTCAGCGCGACGTCCCGTGATCGCCGCGCGAACGCGAGCGACCAGCTTCCCCAGGCTCCAGGCGTGACGATCCATGATGTTCCGCCGGGGGGTGACCTTTCCGGCGTCCCGCGACGAACGATCGAGAAAGCAAAGATGCAGACATCGAAAATCCGCGTCCGCCCAGGTCGATTGGTCGTGCAGATTCAGGCGCTTCGTCGCATCGAAGCCGGAGCGGAATCGAATCTCGCCACCGTGCAGTCGCTCGACGATCTTCCCGTTCCACGCATCGATGGCAGCAAAGTTGTAGAGCTTTGTCATGCTGCGGCACGGCGGAGCCAGATGGCCGTCGGCGATCACGCCCGCGAAATCGAGCCGCTTCACGTTCAACACATTTCCGAAGACGGCCCACCACGCGTCGAACTCACCAGCCTCGAGACGAGCCCGCATTCGCCGCAGGCCGGCAGGATCGTAGATTTCGTCGCCGTCGACGCCGAACACCCATGTATTGGTGCCGGCGTAGGCCTGAATCATGCGATGCGACTCGCCGGAGTCACGGCAGCGACGCACGACCAACTTGCGCCCGAACTCACGGGTCAGCCGCCCAAGAATGACGGTCGTCTCGTCCTGCGACTCGTGGTCGCACACAAGAAATTCATCGCAGAAGTCGATGGCATTCCGGATCGCCCATTCGACGAAACGGTCCTCGTCGCGCACGAGCATGATGCCGACAATCTTCACGCAAACTTCAGCGGCTCGAGGATCTCGATCCAATCTTTGCGGCCAACGATCGAGAGGAAGAACAACGCATTGGGATTGATGACGCCCTTGCGCATGAGCCCGCTCCAGATCAGCGGATACGGGCCGTGGTAGTAGTGATGGACACCGAGAATGCGGTCGTCGATCGCGGCGCGCGCCTTGTCTCCGGCGAGCGTCCGCACGGCATAGCGGTAGAGGTCCGTCGTGCCCTTGAAGCGATTCAGCAGGTCGGGATACCTCATCGCGGCGTGGGAGCTCCCTTCGATGCGATAACAATGCGCGGTAAGTTCCGGCGGAAGTCCGGCATCCTTCGAACCGCCCCGACGCTCGAACGCCCATGGCGTGTGTTCGGTCTCCGGCAGCCATGCAATCAACCGGTCGAGCAGCTCGCGCAGGGCGTCGACCCTCCAGAGAGCGGGATGCAGCGGGTATTTCCAGAGGACCTCGGGGTCGCAACGATCGACCTCCCAATCCCGCCAGCGGACGATATTTCCCTGCAACGCGCGCCCCTGGCCATAGCCGGACAACGAAATGCTTACCGCGCCGAGTTCCTTCATCATCGCCGGCAGGGTCTCGTTGAGATGCTGCGCGTGGCAGCGGCCAAGCGGAGGATGGTCTTCGAGGATCAGGTAGACCTGCGAAAAGCCGTCCGCAATGAGGTCGTCGCACGCGGACCGGGTCACCTTCATCCAGTCGCGCGGATCGTCGCGCAGCGGCAAGGCCATGGGATCGCCCCCGAGACCGCACAGGCGCAGCGGCGGTGCGTCTTTCCAGAACTCGCGCAGACGTTCCCGCGTGAATTCCATCAGCGGGCGATACTTCTCGCAGGTCGAAATGAGGATGCAGGTATTCACAGGCGTCCGGACTCGACGACGAGCCGTTGAATCGTGTCCGCAAAATCGAGGACCATGCGCTCTCCCGAAGGCAATCGCTCGAGCAACCGGTGCCGGAGATCGCCCAGCCGGTCGACCGCCTTGCGCACCGCGCCCGCCACATCGTCGCGAAAACCGATGCCGTAGCGCTCACCGGCCTCGACGATCCCGCCGCCATCTTCGTGATACACGAGCGGCAGCCCGCATTGCGCACCCTCGACATGATGCATGCCGCACGGCTCCCACCGCGATGCGGTGAGGTAAAGATGGCACTCCCGCAACTTTGCGGCGAGCGGGGCCCCGACCATCGGACCGAATGTCTCCGTCGCCTTCCAGGTGATCTCTTTCGGCCAGCGCCCAATCACGCGGAACGCGACGCCGGGCAGTTCACCGGCCGCGATCAACTCGTCGAGCCGCTGATAAATGTCGTAGCCCTTCAGCCAGTTGTCGGACCAATGGTGGGTCACGATACGCACCGTCTCACCCGGCCCCGGGAGGTGATTGCCGATCGGGTGATACACGCGGGAGTCGGCCCCGTTGTAGATGATCTCGTGAGGCAGGGCAGGATCATACCACCGCTCGACGAAGTATTCCTTGAGCCACTGCGAGATGAAAACGGTGTGGTCCGCGAGAGCATTCGTGCGGCGCAGCAAATCGTCGATATCCGCCGTGCCCTTGCGTTGATCGCACTCGTTGATGCGATGCAAAATCGGCACCTGCGGGTTCGCCTCGCGGAATCGCTCGAGCTCCGGAAGGCCGAACTTCTTCGCGGGATGGTCCCTCCGCGGGTCGATCACCAGGACGACATCCGGGTCGGCCCGCAGGTCGAAGACAACGCGCCAGCCACGACGCCACATGCAGTTCGAGAGCTGCGAAACGAAGTGGCCCGCGCCACCCCAGGAGGCTCGCGGAGGCACGAGACTGATGGCCAGCGTGGGTTTGGGTTTGGAAAAAAACATCAAAAAAATCAGGGAAGGAAAAGAGCGCCCAATCGGCGGGAAAAATCGTCGATCCGACCATGCCGGCAGGCGGCCTCGCGAGCCGAGGCTCCAACCTGCGCTCGAAGCGCTGGATCGTCCAGCAGGCGTTGCAATGTTGTCCGGAGAGCGTCGGACGAACCGGGGTCCACCAGAAAAAGATCGCGCCCGTCGACAAAGTCCTCCCCGGTCCACAATCCACGCGTGCGGGACAGAATCACCGGGCGACCGCACGCCATGGCCTGCAGCGCGACGCTTTGTCCGGAAGGCTGGATCGCATCCTCGAGCGGAACGACGACCACAAACGCGCGCCGATACAACTCGCGCAACTCCTCGTCAGTGACCGCCGGCGCGTGCCAGGTGCCGCGCAGATGCTCGACGTGGGCCGGCAGGGGGGGCAGCGGTCTCCCGGTCACGATCTTAACGGGAACGGAAAGATCCTTCACCGCCGCGACGAGCGTCGCGTAATCGCGCCGGCCGTCATTACCCACCGCCAGCACGAACTCCGGCTCGCGCGGGACGGGCGTCCAAAAATTCACATCCACGCCGAACGCATTCGCGTGCACCCGCTCCGGCGCGACCCCGCACTGCCGGATCGTCTCGGCCCGCTCGGCATCGGCAAACAGAACGACCTCCTGGTCGCGCATTACCCGCTGCGTCGCCTGCTGACGCGCCCCGCAGAGCGGAAAATTCACCAGACCACAGTGGATTCCGACGATCCGAGCTCGGAGAAAGCCGCGCAGCTTCCAGAGCGCGAGGGCGTTTGCGTGCGAGGTCGAAGCGGCAACCACGACATCCACGGCCTTCAATCGCCCCAGCACGCGGCCGATCGCGACGACATGCTCGCCTCGTGTGCGCACCGGGGTGCGCGCATCGAAAAGCCGGTTGTAGATCCCCGCGAGGACCGAGCGGCGCGGCTCCGGAGCGTCGATGCAGACGACATCGTGGCCTGCTCGCGCGAACTCCACGGCCCCGTAAAAAAAATCGGACGGCACCCGACCTTCGAGCGCCGCCGGCCACCGGGCCTCGCGCCCACCCGCATAAACAAAGGCGATCTTCACCGGCCGGCGCTGGAAAAAATTCGCCGCTTCACGAACCGCAGCACCTGCTCGGCGAGCACGAAGGGAGAGACCGCCGCGTGGATCAATCCCCCCACCCAACGGCCCGGCGCGGAGAGAATGCCGAAATGCCGGGCGGTGAGCTGCAATGCGCTCGGATAAAACATGCGGATGCCATGGCTCGCGTTCACCCATCGCTCGAGTTCCTCCATCTTCGGGCCGCGCCCGTGAATGATGCGCACGCTGCACCGTCCGACCGCGGCAGGCATGACGGTGCGGAGATTGTATTCGGGCGGGAGCACGGAAAACGTGAGCGGCGAGCGATAGAGGGCTTCTCGAAAAGCGGGCTGGTCGCTGTCCATCTTTCCCGTCTCGGCGACCTCCTTCTCGTAGAGCCGCAGCCAGTCCTCGAAGAGCGCATTCATCTCCGGCGAGCGGCGGTAGGCCAGCACTCCGGTATTCAGCTCCGGGAAGCAGTTTGGCGTCACGAACGGGCGATCGTGGCGATAGGGCGCGTGGGCGAGCGCGAGATCGACGCGGTCGAGGATCTCGAAGAGATCGGGCACCGGGGCGCAGAGATACGTGTCGGTATCGAGGAAGATCGTGCGCTCGAACGGCGTGTCGCAAAGGGGGGCGATCTTGTCGATGAAGGAATGGCGCGGGTTCGCGATCGGTCGCACTTCATCGAACACATCGGCCGGCAGATCCGCCTGATCCGTGTAGACGATGATCGGAACGCCGGGCATGTGCCGCCGCACGGAACGCGCCGACACGAGCATTTCGCCGACGTGTCGCCGCCCCGTCGCGATGTAAAGAACCCCTGTTTGCATCCGGCGTTATGAAGAGCGCGACTCGAACTGCCGCGGCCAGCCCTGCACCATCACGGGAGTGGAGCGGAAGACGATTCGCCGCAAGACTTCGTCGGTAACCTTCTCCGCAAGGCGGGAATCGAGCCGTCCGACAGCCGTGCGGATGCGATAGGACAGGAAGTTGAAATCGAGCGGGCCGTTGTGATGCCGCCCAATCTCGGCGATCTCCCGCATGCGCTTCCAGCCGCCGGTCGAGGTCTTCGTGTCGTCGTAGTAACGGATCTCGGCAAGCGTCTCCTCGATGGCAACGACGTCGTCGCACTTCGCCGCGAGGCGAATGAGGAGGTCCCAGTCCATCGCATAGTGGAGATCCTCGTTGAGGCCACCGATCTCGAGATACAGGTCGCGACGAAAGAACATGGCCGGCTGCACAACGCGGTAGGCAGTCCTGAGATGGCGCCGATTGAAGGGGCGAAACGGCACGGTGTAGATCTCGCGGCCGTCGCGGTCCATCTTCGCCCCACGTCCAAAGACGACGCCGGCCCGGGGGTTGTCGCGAAAGGTCTCGCCGACCGTCAGCAAGGCGCCCGGCCGAAAGCGGTCATCGGAATTCAGCCAGCAGGTGATCTCGCCAGTTCCAAGGCGAACGCCCTTGTTGATGCCGTCGCTCTGGCCGCGGTCCTTCTCGCGAAGGATGCGCATGGGCAGGCGGTCCGCCCAGCGCGCGAGAATCTCGGGCGTCGCGTCGGTCGACATGGCGTCGACGACGATGTGCTCGAGATTCGGGTAGGCCTGCGCCTCGATGCTGGCAAGCGTCTCCTCGATGAACTCCGCCTGATTGTAGGTCGGCGTGATGACGGAAATTTTGGGAAGCATGGATGGTCCCTCGCTAGAAACCGGGCTCCTCGCCGGGGTCGTCGGATTGTTCGCGAATCGCTCCGGTCGCCAGGCACTTCATGACCTTGGCGAGATTCTGTTCAGCCTGTCGGGCGGCGTTCGTCTCGCGCTCGAGCGCAGTCTCGAGCTGAGCGATCCTGCCGATGAGGGAGTCGTGCAGCGCACGGGTGCGGGTCGCCTGTGCCGCGAAACGCTGATCGGCGCGCCGGAAGACAAACCACACCGCCGCGGCCGTCAGTCCGGCATTGGCGAGGAACACGAGAAGGATGATCCAGATCATGACGCCGACGCCTCCGCATGGGTTTTCCAGCGCGCCCGGAATCCCGCAATCTCTTCGTCCGAATAAAAATGCCGGGCCACGCGCGAGCTGTAAATTGCGTCGAGCTGGCGGGCGTCGATTCGCAATTTCTCGCGAAAGCTCTGGTAGAGGTCCGAGTAGGCCTTCGTGGAGCCGTCGTTCGAGCGCTCGCGCTCGAGCGAGAAGGATCGATCGAAACCGGCAGCGAACTCCGAACCAGCAAACCATTTCTCGAGCGCCGGCAGGAAGACTCGCGGCAGGTCTTCGAGACGAAGCAGCATCAGTCGCGTCGTTCCACGCTGGAAGAACTGGTAACCCTGTTCACGATCGAACGGCCGGTCGAAGACATCGATGCCGAAAACGCCGCGCAGCTCGCGATCGAACCACCGATCGTAGAGGCCGCCGCGCCACCGGGTCTTGAAAAGCTCGATCAACTCGCCGACGAGGAGGTCGTTCTCGGCGGGCGTGACAGGCGCATCCGAGGCGACCGAAGGCTTCAGCACGCGCTCACAGATCCGGCGCCCCTCGGCGGAGAGGCGGAAGATCCATTTGCGGTCCAGATTCTGGAAGAAGGCGGAGACGTTCCGGCCCATCGGCTCGCGCACGAGCGAGATCATCCACCAGTCGCGAACGAGTCCGCCGGCGCCGAGAAACTTGCGCAGTTCCACGCTGCTGACGAGATGATCCGAGAGCTTGGTGCGCGGCGAATCGGGATGATCCATCCATGCGACGAGGGATTTCAGCAGCGCGACCTCGTCGAAAACGTGGGTCTGGTGCACCCGGCGATCGGGATACATGCGCTGGAGCACATGGGCAACGGTGGTCGAGCCCACCTTGCCGACCTGATGGACGCAAAGAATCGAGGAACTCACGGCTCGGGCGTCTTCAATTCGTGGATCCGGCGATCGACCTCCTGAAACCGTTCCAGATTCTGGATCGAGGTCTGCGTCAATCCCCGGGCGACCTGCGTGAGGGCGTGGGCCGCGCGCCTTTGCTTTTCAAGCTCCTTCCCCTGTCGACGGAGATCCTCCCTCGCCTCGAGCAGACGGCCGTGGGCGCGATCCAATCGCTCGATGCGCGCGCGCAAGCCGTCCTCGCCATTGAGCTGGCCGTAGATCCGGCGTTCGCTCTCGCGAAGAAGCTTCGTGAAGTGCGCCCGCAGGAACAGCCCAAAGACCACCAGCATCAACGCGGAGATCACCAGGCTCCCGCCAAGCGACAGAAGGAGAATCGTCGAGGGACTCATGGAACAGAACCGGCCGGGGCGCCAATCACCGAAGCCTCCCCGGCTCCGGACCACTTGCGGGAAAACTCCGCAATCTCCGAGTCGGTATAGAAATGACGCACGCCGGGGGATTGATAGATGGCTTCGAGATCGCGAGGTTCGAGCGCAAAAGCGTCGATGAACCCGCGGTAGAGGCGCGCGTAGGACTTGGTCGTTCCGTCATTCGCGCGCTCGCGCTCGAAGGCCTCGCCATGGGTCGGTGTGACCGAGAAACCCGACCCCTCGAGCCACTCGGCCATTCCTCGGCGGAAGACTCCGCGCAGGTCTTCGAGACGAAAGACGCCGAGACGCACGCGCCCGGCCTGATAGATCCGGTAACCGGCCTCGGTCGGGAACGGCTCCGCAAAGACGTCGATTCCGAAGACGCTTCGCACCTCGCGGTCGAACCACGCGCGATATTTCTCGCCGTGGTAGCGGGTCTTGAAAAGCGCGAGGAGGTCCTGGATCAGCGCCGCCATTTCCTCGTCATCGACCTCGGCGGCAGAGGCGTTCGTGCCAAGCATTCGCTCGCAGACGCCCCGCGTCCCCGCTGGCAGCTCGTGCATCCAGTGCCAGTTGAGGTTCTGGAAAAACGCCGAGATGTTGCGAGCGACCGGTTCGCGCACAGCGCTGAAAAGATACCAGTTTACCGGCAAGCCGGGATGCATGAGGCGCCGGCGCAGCTCGATACTGCTGACGATGTGATCGTGCAGCTTCACGTCCGGCGCGAGCGGATGATCGAGCCAGGCCTGCATCATCGCCAGCACGCCGGCTTCGCTGAGCACGTGCGTCTGGTAGATCGTCTCGCCGGGCAGGATTTGCTCGAGGCTGCGGACAAGGCTGGTGGACCCGACCTTGCCGACCTGATGGACGCAGAAGAGATTCGGGATCATTGACCGGGGGAACCAGGCGCGGCCGCAACCCGCGGAAAGGGCCGCAGGCTCGGAATGTGATCGTGCCGTGGAACGAGCGACCGCGACTTCATGCTGAGGTTGCTGAAATGCACCGCGCCGGCGGATTCCCAGCCTGGGCGACCGAACTCCGCACAACCGGCCAGCGATTCGAACATCCATGTGTTCTTCGTGAGAATCATCATGTCGGAAACGTGCAGCTTGCCCTGCAACCGGTCATCCGGCGCCACGGCATAGGCTGCGAAAAAGCGCGCAACGCGTTCGTATTCCGCCGCGGTGCCGCTCACGAGGCACGGCACGCTGCGTTCGTAGAGCGCCAGCCGGCCGGCAGGACGCGGGGTGAACCCGTAGTTCACGACATCGTAGTCGCACATGAAGCCGCCGCCCGCCTGGGCAACGGCGAGCCAGCGCACGTAGCAATAATAGTCGAGCTTGCGGCGGTTGATGCTCGGCAGATCGCGGTAGGCCAGAAGCATGCGTGAGACTTCCTGATCGACGCGCACCGAGGATTCATCGAGCACGATGGCCTCCCATCCATTGGCCTCCCAGCTTTCTTGCCAGAGCTTCACCAGCGCGGCCTCGTGCTCGGGAATCTTTCCATCGATCGGCGCGCAGAATGTGTAAACGACGGGCCGGTCCCCTCGCTTCACCTCGACCGGCCGGATGAAATCGCGTCGGACGAGACCGGGCACGTAGGACGTCGTGATGTTGCGGAAGATCTTTTCCGCCAGTTCCCCTTCCCGCATGAGCAGCTCGAGCGTTTCGCAATGCTGGTCGTAGTAATCGGTGTAGCTGATGTTGAAAAAGCCGGGGTGCGCTTCCTTCGCGGCATCCATTTTGTCCGCGATCTGCGAGGGCGCGTGATGGCTCCAGAAATACGTCTGGCCCTTGTCCGAGCGACCGTCACATCCGCCGATGCAGATTTCGCGGGCGAGCGTCGCCGCAACCGGCAGCATGAGCATCGTGAGGATGTTACCGGTCTGGTTGACCTGGTAATTCTCGAGCAGATCGAAATTGAAGCTGCCGAGCTTGTGGATCGGCACGCCAATGATGCGCGGGAGGACGTCCTCCGGAAAATGGGCGCAGTAATACGGGTAGTGCGTGATCGGCACCACAGCGTAGAGCGGATATTTCCGCATCGCATCGAGAAGATTCCGCCGGAACTCCGCCGCGTAGCCGGAGCAGCCGGCGTGAAAAACGGGATCGCCGCAGCACACGATCGAGGGCCGAATCCTGCCCATCAATCGCTCGTTGCGAATGAGGCTGTTCGATACGACCCGCACGCCGTCGAGCAGCTCCGCGTCGGCGACTTCCTCGAGATTCGGGCCGGTGCCGAAGACGTAGGCGCGCCGGCCGCCGCCGATCTTCGCGGCCATGTCGGCGAACTTCTGGCGACATTCGGCGATCACCGCGCTCCGGCAGGCGCCGAGCAGCCGCGGCACATCCAGCCACGTCGAGGCCTCGCGGGCATAGGTCTGCCGATCGACGTTGAAAAACGTGCGTCCCCCGCGGCGAAAGACGCCGTAGGAAGTCAGCCGGCTCGGCGGATCCCACAACTTGGAGTCCCACACAAGCACGATGTCCGCTTCGGCAACGAGCGCGCGTTCGTCGTCGATCCCCTCGACTTCGCGGAAGGTGAAAAGATTGCGCAACCGCGTCCGGCAGGCGGCGATCTCCTCGTCCATGTAGGCGGGCAGGCCCTCCTGAGCACCCATCCCCGGCTTCACGGGAATCGTCACGCTCCGGAGCTTGTCCTTCACGGGGCTGAGATACCAGCTCGCGCGATAAACGAGATCGGCCAGCACCTCGGGATCCGAAACGGTGGGCAGAAAGGTTACGCCGACCGCGCGTTTGGCGCCAAACGCGGCGATGGCCGGCCCCATCACGCCGCGCCGGGGCGGAAAGGAAATCAGGCGTTCGCCGAGCGAGAAGACGCGGGCCAGCTTCGGCAAATAATTCCGGGTGCCGGGCGATGCGGAGGAGGAGGGCATATCCGAACGAAAGTTAAGGTTGCGTCTTCGAAACGATCAGCCGGCCCTGGAGCGACCGTTCGACCTGACGACTCTCCCGCCAAAAGAGCATCAAACGCCGCCGCACGTCCAGACGAAGGATGGCGGCGAACAACGCGCGCAGATGAGTCGGGGAAAGCGCCGTGACGAGAGTCTCGGTGCGGAACCACGCGAAAGTCTTCGCGGTTTTCCCGCCACCGGAGAGGCCCGCATACCACGCCTTGCGAAGGTAGAGCACGGGATCCTTGATGGTTCGTGGACACTGGATCGCCGCGGGATCGAGCGCCAGCAGCACGCCAGGCTGGGTCGCCGGGATCTCTCCGGGGGCGGCAACCTCGCGCAGACCGCGATAATCGGGCGGCCATTGCTCGCCGAGGAACGGATAGCGCGCACTCCAAAGGAACCGCACCGGCTTGTCGGCGAGCAGCCCCTTTGCCGTCGCCCAATTGTCCGCGGGGTTCGATCCCTCGCCTGCGAAAACCAGGGCCGCCACCGTGGTGAGCGGGAATGCAGACGGGATCGCCCCACCGGCGCCGCGCAGGACGATCGTCCGCGTCTCGACTGAATACCGCGCGGAGAGATCGGCCACGGAAGGATTCACCAGAACGTCCCAGCCGCGCGCGACGAATTGCTTGAGCAACCGGGGTGCGATCTCGCCGAAGACCACGGCCACCTTGGTGGATGCCGCCGTCGCGAAGAACTGCGCCGCGACTTCGCAGTCGTTCAAGGCCATCCGCTGGAGTCGCGAATACGGGCCGAGCAGCATCCCGTCGAAGATTCCCGTCGCGCGGGGCAGTCGAGCCACAAGGTCCTGAAATTTTTTGCGAATGTCGTCGACGTTCAACTCGGCGAGAGCCCGCGCGCGGGCGGCGAGCGCTTTTTCGCGGAAGAGATCCGGCTGGCGGCTCAACTCGAGCAACGATTCGCGGAGCCGGGTTTCGTCGGGCGTATCGACAAGCACGGCGGCGCCAAGATCGGCGGCGCGGCGCACCGTCGCGATGCCTGGCGGACCAAAGACGATCAACGGCACGCCCGACGCGAGGCACTCGGGCAGCTTGTTGGCCATCGAGTATTGCGTGTAGGTGCGCGTGCGATCGTCGAAATTGTAGGCGATAAGCAGGGCGCCGGCGCTCCCGAGCAGTTTCGGGTAATCGGCCCACTCGACCGACGGCAGCACGGTCACCGCCGGCAGATCGCGGAAAGTTTCCTGCGCAATCTTGATGGCGGCCGGCAGCGCGTAGATCTCGAAGCGAATCGCGATCTCCCTGCTGAGCGCACTGACGACGCGGGCAAACTGCCCGACGCTGGCCAGCGTCATGTCGTCGGTGAGGCCGCCACTGTAGCGAATCACGAGCGGCTCGTCGGCGCGGCGAGAGGCGGGCGGTTCCGGCCAGTCCGCGGGGTCGATGCCGTTTGCGATTGGAACGAACTCGCAGCCGTAGCGCTCGCGATAGGCATCCGCCATTGCGTCGGAAATGCCGAGACGCACCGCAGAGGCGGTGAAAAGCTCACGCAGCGCCGGATCGATGCGGGCGAACGTGGCGGGATTCGTCTCTCGCAGGCGCTCGGGCCAGTCGTCCATCACATGCGTCACGACCGGCACGCCGAGGCGTTTCACGAGCTTCATCCCGAGCTCGAAAAACTCCGGGGGGCTGTCGGTCGGGCGGAAGTAGATCAGCTCCGGCTCGAAGTCCAGACACTCGCGAAACACCTCGTCGCTCGTGAATTTCGCCTCCCGGAGCGGCGGGTGGTCCGCCAAGGTATGCAGGCGAAAATACGTCGCATCGCGCGTGCTGAGCGGGCGAATCTGCAGGATCTTTTCCGGCGCCCAGCGCTTGAAAAGCGTCGCCTTGAGCTGGCCGGTCGCGTTGCGGGCGCCAAGCTCGGTGAAGTCGATGATGAGCGTGCGCGGGAGGTTTGCCGGGCGGCGCTCCAGCGCGGGAATGAACGACGGCGTGACCGTTCCGTATTCGCGCCCGGTCTTCTCGCCCTCGGAGATCAGTTCATCGAGCAGCCGGCAGTGGTCGAGGTAATAGTCGTTGTAATCGATTGCGAAAAACCCCGGATGCACGCCCTGGATGTTCTCCATCTGGTCGTTGATCTGGGTGCGCTTGTTGTGCGTCCAGAAATACGCGTCCTGGTTGAGCGGGCGTCCGTCGCAACCGAGCACGTAGATCTTGCGAGCCACCGTCGAGGCCAGCGGCAGCATGAGGTAGGTGAGAATGTTCGCGGTGGTGAAGACGCGAAACTCCGCCTCGAGATCGAGGTTGAAACCGCTCGGCTTGTCCGAAGGAATGCCGATCGTGCGGGAGCGCAGCTCGGGCATGGCGTCGGTGATCAGCCCGTAATACTTCTGCGGCACGATGATCGTGTAATCGTGGCGACCGCAGGATTCCCGCAGCTTCGCGCGGAAGGCCGCGGCGTATTTCGACGGGCCGTAGTGGAAGATCGGATCGGCAAAGACAAGGAAACGCGGGCGCACCCATTCCATCAGCTCCTCGTCGAGAATCGCGCTGTTGCAGACGACCGAGATCGCCCCCTCGAAATTCGTTTCCTTGAACGCCGCCAGCGAAGGCCCGGTCGCGAGGCAATAGGCCGTCTCCGCGCGCCCGACTTCCGCGAGGCAGGCCGCGAACCGCGCTCGGCATTGCTCCGATTCCGCGTCGCGATCGGCGCGCAGCAGGAAGTTGACCTCGATCCAGTTGCCAAATTCCTGCCGGGTGCGGGCGGCGTCCGCCGCAAAGACGCGCCGGCCGCGAATCGCCTCCGCCCAGGCTTCCGCGGAAATTCCGGGAATCTCCGGCGGATCCTTCACGAGGAGGATCACGTCGCTCTCGGCGACCCGTTCCAAAATGTCTGCAGCGGTCGGCGCAGCGACAATGCGCACGCGCGGTCGCAGGGCCGGGAAGATCGCCGCAATCGCGGGATCCATCGATTCCGGCACGCGCCATTCGACCGAGCCGAGGGCGGCATCCGTCGTGAAAATGACGACATCGTGGAAAGACGCCAGGCCGATGGCCCAGGCCATGCGGGCGAGCACATCCTGCAGCTCGACCTCGCTCTCGATGAGCGGGACAATGGTGATACGACGTCCGCTCATTCAGTCAGCGAGGAGCCCCCGAAACGGTCACGGTTTCAATCATCAAAAATCTGCGGTTCGACTACGAACTCCAGCGCTCAATCACGAGGGGCATGGCGGCACGCACGAGGATCAGCCCAAAGAACAGGAGCACAAGCGCCAGTCCGAGCGAGCCGAAAAACTGGGGAAGCACGGTCAGATGCTCCCCGGACACCAGCTGACGGGTCGTTGTGACAAGGTAAGTCATGGGGTTGATGCGACTGGCGAGCGCGTAAAAGCCGCCGGGTGGAAGGGCCTTCGCGGCAAAGACGGCCGGAGTGACGACGAGCCAGCCTTTCTCGATAATCGGGATCGCCAGCGCGATGTCACGGTAGAGCAGGCCAACCGGCGTGAGAAACAGGCCGATCGCGGTGCCGAACATCGCCACGCCGACCAGCGCCGGCAGGCCGAGGAGCGTCGTCGCCTTGAACGGCAGGCCGAACCACAGGAAGGCGAAGGTGATCAGCAGCAATTGGATGACCATCATGATGCCCAGCTTCACGAGGCTCGAGAGAATGATGGCCTCCGGCGGCACGACAACCTTCGTGACGACGCTGCGATAGCTTCCGATCACCTGGAGCGGCCCGCTCACCGCCGCAGCGAAGACCTGCCAGATGGACATGCCGATGAGGGTGAACGCGATCGTGGGAATTTTCGATTCACCGAAATTGATGAGGTCGTTCTGCTGCGCCACGGAGAGACCGACGGCCACCACGATGGGTGGAGCGATCATCCAGAACAATCCGAGCAGCGACTGCCGATACTGGGCGCGCAAGTCGCGCACCGCGAGGATGAGGGCCAGCTGCCGGCTGCCGACAGCATCCCGCCACATGTCGCCCAGCAGTTTCCACGGTTTCAGCAAGGCGCTATCCGCGCCGTAAACGTGGGTTTCGTAATGTCCGCTCTTAAGACTCATAAACTGATCAACAAATTTCCGGGACGGGAAGGAGAGCAATCATGCGGCCGCAGCTTCAAATTGCGACCCCAATTCCGCCTCACTGCCCCGATTTTTTTCCCTTTGTCAGCATGGCAACCAGTCGCTGCACCTGCTGCCGTTTCGCCCGGAAATACAGGCCGGCCAGCAGGAACCCACTGCGGTGCCGACGCTCGTAATCCGCGAGTTCTGCGCGGGCCTTGACGGTTTTCTCGCGAAAGCTGGTCGCCTCCGCGCGCGAGTCGGCGAGGCTCGTCTCGAGACGACCGATTCGTCCCTTGAGGCCCTCGATCTCCACAAGCAGGCGCTCGATGCGCTGGTCGCGCTGCTCGATGTGCCCGCGATTGAGGGTGATGCGATTGAGAAACTGCCGCGTGCGCACGTTCAGGCTGGCGTTCCACCCCGCGAGAATGCTCCGCGTCCGCTCGGGCAGGTTAGCGCCACGTGCGGCGAGCGGTGCCAGTCCCGACATCCGATCGAAGCGCTCCAGCGTGAGCGCCTCGCTGGGCCGATTCCCCCCAGTCGGGGAATGGACCACGAATCGCGAGATGCAGCGGGGCGTGATGACGATCCGCGCGTGCAGGCCGTGAGAAATCATCCACGCGGAATCCGCGTCATGTCCCCAGGCCTCGGGGAACGGTCGGGCCGCGAGAAATGCCCGCCGGTAGAGATTACTGGCGCTGCTGCCGAGGACCGTCTCGGGAACCGCGCTGGTGGAGAGGATGAAGGCCTCCACCGGATCGAGGAGACAGGGCTCCGTGTCTTCCAGTTCGTCGCAGAGGTGATGAATCGGCCACTTGCGCGGGTGCGGAACTCCATTCTCGTCGAACATCTCCGGCGGCGAAAGCACCATATCGGCCGCGGTTTCCTGCGCCACGGCCAGCAGATGCCCAAGGCCGGTCACATCGATCGCATCGCCGACGGTCGAAAAGTAAACGAACTCGGCGCTGGCCCGCGAAACCGCAAAATTCCAAGCCTCGTAAAGCCCGGGTGGCCGCGCGTAAAATTCCGCATGCGGCAGGTCGGACAAGCGCTCGCGCAGGTATTCGAAAGTGCCGTCGTCGGAGCTGTCCACGACGATCACCTGCGCCACGTCGGGCAGCCAGGCGGAAATCGCGTCGATGTGCGGCTCGATGGAGCCCATCGCATTGCGCGTGGGCACGATCACGGAAATCGGAAGCGTCATCGTCAATCCTTGCGACCAAAAATCGCCTCGCGGGCATGCACCCGCAGGGGCTTCTGGCGCTCCTGCCAGTATTTCTTGGTCATCTCGCCAATCTCCCTGCGGAGCTTGCCCACTTCGGACCGCAAACTGGCCACTTCCTTCCCCGCCTCGGCACGCTCCTTCTCGAGTTCACGCACACGCGCAGTGAGCGCCCGAATCTGAAAATGCGGCGAGCGCAGCGTCTCGGCGGACGGCTGCCAGAGCGCCCGGCGCCCCGGATTCTTCCGATGACGCGCCGCCGCCTGCCGGCAAAGCTCGATCGCGCGTGCGCCCCACTCGCGTCCCCGGGCGCGCTCCGCAGCGAGCGCGTCGAGTTCGATCGCGCTGCCCCGCCAGCCGGGGGTCGACCAGTCACACGAGGCAAGATATCCGGCCAGAGCGGAGGCGTCCTCCGTTCCGAAGAAAAACGCGCCCGGCACCTGTTCGCGATGCGTTGGGATGTCGGAGACGGCAACCGGCTTCCCAAACGCGAGCGCGTCCTCGACGGTCGTGTTCCATCCCTCGAACTCCGACGGCTGGATCACTAGGGATGCCCCACGCAACAACGCGGGTAAATCTTCGCCGGGAATTTCGCCGAGAAGACCGAGATGACCCTGGAGTTTTTCCCGGAAGACGCGCTGCACGGTCGCGGAGACCTGGGCATTTGCCGGATCGCGCGAATCAGACATCGTGCCGGCCATCGCGACAAATACATAGGGATTCATCGCTCGCGCCTGCACCACGGCCTCGACGACCACGCGGTGATTCTTGTGACGCCAGAACTGGTTGATGACGATCGCATATACCGGCGGCAGACCGTATTTCGCCCCCACCCACGAGGGATCGGCCGGCGGCGTCTCGTCATAGGCGAAGGACGACGGAAACGGCACCGTGCCGGTGATCGTCTCGACGTCGGGATGAAGCTGCTCGAGGTCGAACTTCACCGCATCGCTGGAGCACAGCATCGCGTCGCAGTTCTCCACGAGATAGCGAAAGTGGTGATCGCGCTCGCTGCGCTGGCTTTCGGAAAAATACTGCGGCAGCCGGGCGTGCTGGAAATCGGGAATCCAGCCGACCACGCCGCACGGAATGTCCTCCGGCATGATCTCGGTGGCCGGAAGCACGACGTCGATGCCGTGCTCGGAAACGAGCCGCGAAATCTCAGCCACGTCCGGCTGCTCCTGCTCCGAGCGGATCGCGGTCACGCCGGGAATTTCCGGCATCGCGCCACCGGCGCCACCGATCAGGCAGAGTTCGACGCCCGGCGTGAGCGCACTCGCGATGGCGTGCACCATGCTGCGCGTGTAGCTGCTGCCGGCGGTCCACGTAACGTGACCGCGATTGAGAAATCCGATTTTCATTTCGGCAAAACTTTTGGTTTTCGCGCCGGAGGGACCCACCGGGCGAGCGCGTCCGCAGTGCGAGAGGCCATCGCGGGATCAACCGGCTTCCGGGCAAGGATGCTGTAGAGGCGACCAGGCGTGCGATCACGATTGACGAGATCGCGTGCCGCCTGCCGCTGGAATTTCTGCAAAAAGGCAAAAGTTTTCGCGAAGCGCGAGAATTTGCCCGTGCGAATGCGATCGATCAGCATCCGCCGACGAGCCGCTTCGGTGCCGGGGAAAAAATTCAGGATGCTTTCGACGGCCCCCCAAACCTCCTGAATCTCAAATCCCGCATCGCAAAAGCTCGTGAGATAAACGGCAAGCGGGTGCGCATTCTCTCCGCCATAGAGCGGCTGCAGCGGATGTGAACCAAGAAACTGCGCCAGCTGCCGCTCGTCGTCCACGACGTGGTCGCGACTCGTCAGAATCAGCCCCCCGGGTTTCAAAATTCGTGCGAGTTCCCGCAGGCAGGCCGTGAGATCGGGCACGTGATGCAGCACCTGTCGCGCGATCACGGCGTCCATCGAGGCGGCCTCGATCGAGAACGGCGGTTGAGGATCGGTCAGAATGTCAACAGCCAGCCCCGTCTCGCGGCGCCACTGCTCGATCGCTCCAGCGCCAACTTCGTCGCTCCGATCCGGCTCGAGAGCCGTCACCTTCCAGCCATCCTTCGCCAGCGCGTAGCTCGTCACCCCGTGCCCGGCGCCAAGATCGAAAATCCGCCGACCGCGCCCATGTCCGAGAATTCGCCGCATCTCGCGATACTCCGCGCTTTCGGAAAAACGCTTCGCCGCGGGAAGCACCGGGAGATCGAAAAAATTGTCGAGGACGCCCTGCTCGTTGCCAGGCTGCCGCCGGAACCAGCGCACGGCTTCCTCCCAGGAAATGACATCGGCCATGATGGGGTCAGCGCTCGCTTTCCGAAATTTCGCGAATCACCCGTGCGGGATTACCCGCTGCCACGGTCCAGTCCGGCACGTCTTTCGTAACGACCGAACCCGCGCCGATCACCGCGCCTTCGCCGATGGTTACGCCCTTGAGAACGATGACTCGGGCGCCGATCCAGGCGCCTTTTTTTATCACTATCGGCGAGCGCGGACGCTGCTCCCAGTCGGTGAAACCCCCGTTGCGCCAGGCCTTCAAGTCGTGCTTCCGCACGCTGTAACGAATGTCGTGATTGTCACTGTCAGCGATTACGCCTCCGTAGGAAATGAGCACATCGTCCTCGATGGTGATCGCGAGCGTGCAATCCACCACGGTGCCGCCGCCGACGTAGACGTTGTCGCCCACGGAAATGCGGCTGTCCGAAGCTTCGGTGACGATGTGTCCCTCGATCAGGCATTCGCGACCGAAGGTGATCTGCCCCCCCTTCGCGCGGCGTTCAACGTGCCCGCGCACCTCGGTGTTTTCACCGCAACTGTATTTGAGTTTGGGTTTGCGTTCCGGCGTGGATTTTTCAGCAGCCGTCAGGGGAACATTCCCGGCAGCCCGGTCCAGCCTCCCGGCAGTCCATGCCAAAGCCTTTTGCCATAAAGATCGATCATTCATTAACTATCATTTCGCGATGCTCGCAACCCCTTCGCACTGTTGACACTGATTTCTTCCAAGCGGGCCGCCTCAAAGCGGCGGTCGGCTGATTGGGTATCGAAGACCCGCTGTCCGTGAGACGAGGACGGTGACATCGGATTCCTGTGGGTCGCGCCGGGGGGGGCGTTCACTTTACTTCAGGATCGGCTCCTAGATCGAACAGTTTGCGCCAGCAAGAAGCCGCTCCAGCGGCGCCACTCGATTTTCCCGATGAAGAATGTCGTGATACGCATTCCGCTCGGGAACAGGATGCAGCTCCCGCATCTGCAACATATCGGCGAGCTCGGATTCGTCGCGAACGGGACGCCATTCGCGCACGGAAAAATCGTAAAGCTTGACCACCTTTGCCGGCACTCCGGCCACGACCGCGAACGGTGGCACCGACTTTCGCACGATCGAACCTGCCGCGACAATCGAGCCCCTGCCCACTGTAAGATCGCCAAAGATTTTCGCATGGATGCCGAGCCAGCAGTTTTCCTCGATGATCACGCTGCGACCGGTGGTGACTCCTTGTTGCAGAATCGGCTGCATGGGATCGGTAAAAATGTGGTCGGCATCGGCCACGTATACATCCGGCCCGAGCACCACGAAATCTCCGATCTGAAGGCGGCCCGAGGTGGTTATGACTCCTCCTCGACCGATGAGCGTAAAGCGGCCGATCTCCAACCGGCCGGGCTCGTTGCGCATGCAGTCGTTCAGCCATACACGATCTCCAATGCAAGAGCCCACGCCGATACGAATCGTATCGAGGCCAATAACTTGCACATCAGTGCCGAAGCTTACCCCTGGGTAAGACTTTTCGAGAGCGATCCTCGCGCGACCCGCCTCACCCAAGGCGCGCCCGCGCCACCAATCCATGACCCCCCCCAGCATACTCAATTTCGTCCAATGTTCGGCAACGTCACTGCAGACAGAAGACCGTCGTTCCCACAAAAATCGCTATCGCTGACCGCTCCTCGAGCAACCGTCCGGAAGCAGGTCGGCCCCAAAAACATCGCAAAAATCCTGTCGCAAGTTCCCACTTGGACTAACCAACTCCAACCTGAGTCTGCCTGTAAAGCTCCCTCTTCATCCACTCGAACAGGACGCGACTGGGGCGCGCCCGTTTCGGAAAACGGATGCGGTTGGAGCTTCGCCGTTGGCTGGACGTCGCCGCGGACGCGCGACGCTCGCAATGCGTCCCACTTCCATCGAATCCGCGATTGGAAACAAGACAACGCGGCGGATAGAGCACAAGACCGTTCTGGGAAAAGACCGTCCAATACCAAAGGATGCCCCACGAATCGTTCTCACCCCGGAAGCGCCCCTTGAGCAGTTCGGAAAACGGATAACGGCCTTGGATGTCGTAACGATGTCGCAGGGCGGTATCGGTCTCAAGGTGCTCGCGACCGGGTGCGGTCACATCCAACTTTTGCCATGCGCGGCGCCATGTGGACCATCCCCACGTCGTCGTGAAAGGCGCAAAGAACGCGGGCACGAATGCGGGCATGTCGAGCCATTGATGCCCGCTGATCTGATAGACATTCTCACTCCGCACATACCGCTCCAGACCATCGAGATGAAATGTCAGGAACGACGGATCGAAGATCAAATCGTCCTCCAACACGATGACGCGGTCATGCTGCCCGAGGATTTTTCCGACGCCGTGAAGGATGGATGCCGAGAGCCCGCGGTTGACTGGCGAAATCTCCACCTCGGCGCCTGATCGCGTCGCCCACTCCCGCACCACCTCCTGCACAGCCGCGGTCGCCTCCATTCCGGCGGCATCCTTCGCCCCATCGCAGAACACGAAAGGCTTCGTGTGCTCGCGGCCCGCGCAGGCATCGTAGCTCGCGAGCATCGCGGCCAGATGACGGGGACGGTTGTAGCAAAAAATGGCGACGGGAATCGGATCGTTCATGCCGGGGAACGGTGAAAGATTTTCAAAACGTTTCCGAAAAAAGTCCTGAAGGAAAAGCGCAGGCTCTCTCCATCCGGCAGACGCAGGCAGACGAGCGTGAGGGCGCAAATCGCTAGCGGATAGAGGGCAAAGACTCCGTAGGCATATCGCGGATTCCCAACGGGAACCGCAAAGCCAACGAGAAAATTCGCAAGGCAGGCCCCGAGAACGAGGACGCCCGCGATGTTCCGTCTCGCCAGCAGGACAAGCGCGGACAACAAGCCCGCCCATGCCCATGCGTCTGGAGGGATCCGGCCGACCCCAAGAGGGTCACGCAGGGCCATCGCAGAAGGCAAACGAACGTAGCCTTGTTCGGTGTCGCGCATCCATTTCTGACCCGGCGCCGTAGCGGGATAAATGTCGCGCGGCGTATCGAAGAAACTGGCGAACGAAGCGCGGTAGTCTTCCGGCGAAAGCCACGAGTGCCACCGGAACACGTCGCCCAAATGCTGGTGGTAACGTTCCGGCGAAAGCCCTCGAAACATCTCAACGCCGTCCATTGCAACGCAACTCGTATCGACCATCGCCGAGGACGCGAGCCCATGCCGGACGCGTTTCGCCAGGAATTCCGGATTCTCCGTTAAAATCGTGTCGCCGAGATCCTTCAGCTTGGCGTCCACTTCACGTTCCGACATTCCGGATTTCAGCATAAGCAGCGCGAGCTTCCGTGCATTCTCCGCGCCGAAAGGGGCGTTCGGAGTCAGAATTGGACGGAGGACCTCACGCTCGGCAGCAGAAAAGGTTTCGATCTTATTGCGAACCGCATCGCCCGGAGAACCATTCAAATAGGTGGCGACGATCAGCCGATTTACTCCGACTCCCGGTAAAAACCAGTCGCCCGTCGCCAGCCAACGGCACGCTGGATAGAAGAGCACGGCGGCGATTGCCGCGACCGCGAGAACGACCGAAGCAGCGACCTTTCTCGACGGGCGGCCCAGCCAGAGACCTGCCGCAGCCATGGAAAAAATCAGCGCGCCGTAGTAGCTGCGAAACTGCGTCGCGAGGAAGATCGTTGCGGCGGTCGCCAGGAGGAGCCAAAAACTCGAAAGGGGATTCCGAAAGAGCAGCACACCCAGCCCGAATCCGCAAAGAAGCAGGGAGCCCGAAAGCGACTCCGTCATGAAGGCATTGTGAAACGCCTGCAAAAACGGACTCCATGCGATCAGGGACCCGGCGAGAAGATGAACGACCCTGGGGCGACCGACCGTGAGTGCTCCCAATGCCAGAACAAGACTTCCGAGGGAGATCATTCGCTGAAAAATTTCGAGAATTGGCCACTGCCACCCGACCGGAAGACGATTCAGCGCCCAGCCGAGCGAAGGCAGGCCGATTTGCAGGTGAGACAGCGCCAGACGCCCGTAGCCGCTGTTGAATTCCTGATAAGCCGCCGCGTCGCCCAGCGTAGACGCCAGTCCGGCGTAGTTGAATCCGTCGATCCAAAACGTGGCCCCCAGCACACTGCCGAACCACACGTAGGGGACGGAGAGGATCAGCACGAAGAACCACCATGGCAGGGGAAAACCAAGGCCGGCACGAATCACCCTGCCAGTCGATCCGAAGGCAGACATCAGACGCGTCGACGCGCGAGCACGCGCATGTTCGAGGCCCGCCCGAGCAGGGCAGGCGCAAGATCCAGCGCCCAGCCGACAGCCATCGGGAGGGGATTATTCATACTGAAAAAACGCGCGACCGGGCCATTTCCAAACACATCCTGCAGCACGTGGTTCCAAGACCACACCCAGATGACGGCCGCGGGAAGGGTGCTGATCGAAATCACGTCAAAGCCGCAGAGATCGAGCATTCGCCGCATCGAGAGGGGATCCCACATCGTCCAGTGACGCGGGAAATGGTAACCGCCCCACGTGCGACGCCGGAAGAACGGGCGGTCCCAGCCATTCATGTTTGGTGTCTCGAGGCACAGGACGCCGCCGGGCGACATCATTCGGTGCAGGCTGGTTAGCAATTCGCGCGGGGCAGCGACGTGCTCGATGACCTGCATCATCGTGACAACGTCCAGCGAACCTGAATCGAAGGACATCTCCTCGGCCCGAACACAATGCCCTTGAAATCCCTTTGCGCGAATGCGCCCCACGGCCGCTTCGTCGAGTTCAGACCCGTGCAGCCGCGCCGGCTCGTAGCCGCAGCTGGCAAAAGCCTCGAGCAAACCTCCGTCGCCGGCGCCAATATCGAGGACAGACGCCCGCTCGACCGAGCGACCGAGTGCGGAGGTAACAGCCCGAGCCTTTCGGACGTTCCGCTGGAGCCGGGCCTTCAACACCACCGAATTCCCCTGCCCGTCGAAATCGTAGGAATAATAATCGTCCGAGGCGTAGATCTGTGGCAGCGCGGAGACTGCCGGGCGAGGGTTCAGATAATAGGTCCCGCATGCTCCGCAGACGACCATGGAGAACTCCTGATCGCCACTGCTGTGAAAATCGAAATCAGGTCCCCGCGCCTCCAGTCTCGCCTCGCAGCTACCGCAGACGGGACAGACAACGCCCTCGACGGGCACGGACGGTTTCATGCGATCAACAGTCTCCGTGCCGCGCTCAATGCGCGGCATCGGGTTCAAAGAACGGGTTCAGCAGGCGAATCCCGTAACCGGGCTCCATTGCGAGGCGCCACAGCGTGCGGGTGTAACCTTTTACTCGCACAATTTCCTTGCGGTCGAAATGCCCGCGGCCGGCGAGGATTTTGCGAGCTTCGGAAAGGCGGTGATAGGGAATGCTGGGATACAGATGATGCTCGTAGTGGTAGAAAAATCCGACCGGTGCCACGAGAAACCGCTCGACGGGATTTGCATCGATCACCCGGGTGATGGCCGGCATCTTTACCGGGCCAAGGTCGCAGACGTCGCTGCTGGCCTGATGTTCCACCACGGTGCGAAGATTCGTGACCAGAAGAGCGATCGTGAAGAGCGGGGCAACCCACAGAACAAAATAGAGATACCAGGAACCCTGCAGGGCGCAGAAAAGGAACAGCAAACCATTGCCGCCGAGAAAGCCCAGCCAGCCCGCGAGCGATCGCGGTGGTGGAGGCCGGTGTTTTGCCCCGGGCTGCGAGTAGCGACGCTTTCGCAGAATGACGTTCAACGCGAAAAATCCGAACATGTGCCGCGCAATCTCGGCAAAAAGATTTCCTCCACGCAGACAAAGCCATGCAGGCAGTTCGACCTCCTTCTCCGAATCGCCGAGATATTTATGATGGCTGACATGGTGCCAGCGGTATTGATCCACGCTGATACCGACAGGCCCGCAAATAAAGAGGTCGGAGAACAGGTCGTTGAGCTTGCGATTGCGGTGAATGTTGCAATGCGAAGCTTCGTGAACCCAGGAAATGAGTCCGTTTTGGAGACAGCCAATGAAAACGAATATCACCGCCGTGACGAACCATGTGTCCAGAACGATGGCCGCCTCGAGCGAAGCCAGCAACAAGCCCCAGCAAATCCCAAGATCCAGCGCAACCCTGCCAGATTTGATCCGCATGAGCTCACGACGCTCTGCATCGGTCAGCGCATCGCCGCGATGCGGATCGGAAGAAGATGCGTCGGCTGGAGGTTGAACTTCCACGGAGGAATCAGATACGAGCGAGAATTTCGGAAAGGTCAAGAGGTCAACGCGCGACGGCAACAACGTCATAGTAGCCGGCGCTAGAACGAACATTCTCGCCCATCCAGCCCGCGGGACTGTCGATCTCGAACCCCGCCTCGTGAAGGATCCCATAAATTTCCCGCGGCGACGAGCCCGCCTTTTCCAGCCCGGAGGGCCAGATCTCGACAAAGATGCGCATCGGGCGATTCTCCCGAAGCGTGCGAACACCACCGCGGAGGACGGCAGCCTCCCAGCCCTGCACATCGATCTTGAGCAGGTCCACCCGGCGCCCGGCGACAATCTCGTCAAGCGTCTTCAGTGTCGAAGTATCGGCCTCGGCGGCGGCGACCGGTTCGATACGGTTATTGCCGCTGTTCAGGGGATCGCAGACCATACGGGCATGGCCGGATGCCGCCGCGAGGGCGCAATGGTGCAACTCGACGTTCGTCCACTGGTTTCTCTCGATCGAACGACGCAGGCTTTGCCAGTTCGCATCGACGGGCTCGACGGAAATCACGCTCCCGTCACATCCGACGAGCCGCGAGAACAACCCGGTATAGAGCCCGATGTTCGCCCCGACATCGACGACGTGCATCCCGGCGCGAATTCCCTCGGAAAGCTCACGACGCTCGGCGGCTCCCATCCAGCCCAAACGGTGCAACCACAAATAAAGGGTGCGATCGAACGACGGGCTCAAGATGACATTGCCCCAGACGCTGACCCAGGAACGGGCGAGCGAGCTGCGATTCAGGCTGGAAGCCAGATGAGAGATTCCGTTCACGGCGCAGGCGTCAGACAAATTTCAATTTCCCGGCAGCGAAGGCGAGCATGCGGAAAAGAAGGGCGCCGTGGCTCCAGCGACTGATATTCGTCGAACCATAGGTGCGGTCGCGGTAGCGAATAGGAATGTCGACAATTTGCAGCCCAAGCCGATCCGCTCCGAAAAGAAGATCGAAATCGCCAAAAGGGTCGAAATCGCCAAAATAGCAGCGGTTGGCCGCGATTCGTTCGTAGTCCTCTTTCCAGAGCACCTTCGTGCCACATAACGTGTCTTTCACGGGCTGGGCGAGCAGCCAGCTGAATGCGACGCTGAAAAATTTGTTCGCGCAAAGGTTCAGGAAACGCATCGCTTCCTTTTCCATCGGGTAAACAAGTCGCACGCCGTTGGCAAACTCCGCATGGCCCGAGACGAGGGCCTCGTAAAACTTCGGAAGTTCCTCGGGCGGCATGGTGAGATCGGCATCGAGAATCATAAGGATGTCGCCGGTCGCAGCGGCGAACCCACAGCGCACCGCATCGCCCTTCCCCTTCCCCGGCTGCTGCATGATCTGGATCTCGCGATCGGGATAAGCCGCCTTCACGCGCTGAATCTCCTCCCATGTATCATCGGTGGAATTGCCCTCGACAAAGATAAGCTCCATGGAGTCGCCCATCATGGGCGTGCGTGTGACGGCGGCTTCAATGTTGCCGGCTTCGTTCCGAGCGGGCACGACCACCGATACCCGCCTGGAGCAGTTCTCCATGGAAACCTTCGGACGAGCGGTGCAGATGACCGTATGGCAAAGGAAGCCGAGCAGAGGTGCGAGAAATCGGTTCAGCAGCGGTTCGACCACGGGAATCTGAAGCGGGAGAAGGACCTTTGGCTCAATCTCCACAATCGACCACCCCGAGAGGTTCAGAAAATTCCGTGCGTCGTCGATCCCAATCCAGTTCGCCTGGGGATGACGCGCTCGCAGCCCGAGCGTCGTGGCAAGCGAATAGACCGGTCGCCACATCGCGGAAGGAAAGCTCATGACCAACCGCGTGTGCGGGGCCGCCAGCTTGCGAGCCTGGTTCAAAATCTCCTGCACATCGCCGGCGTAGTTGATGGTGTCCGACAGCAGGATGACGTCGTAGGTGCCTGGCACATCGAGACACTCACCCGGCTGGTGATAGAAGGTGCCGTGCGGCAGGCGTCTGGCCGTGCGCTCCACCTGCACCGCAGAAATATCGCATCCAGACACTTTCCTGGCGTGGATCAATTCGAGCAATTCTCCCGCTCCACACCCGATCTCGAAAACCGAGGCGTCTTGCGGCAGACGCATGTTGAAATAGCGCGCCAGGATCGCCCGATACTGACGCCCGGCGGGACGCTTATCCTCGGGTCCGGAATAATGGGCCGCAATCTCCTCGAGATGCTTTTCGAGAAGCGGCGAAACCCGATTGGCGGGACGCGTCGTCGCCGCAGGAATGACCGCGCGATCTTCAGCCGTCATTGGATCATCACGTTGATGCCGCCATTCTTCGGGATGCGCGAAAGAACGGCACGCGGTTCGGACAGGGACAGCCGGGCGCGTCCATGGGCAGCCGTGCGATAGCCGACGCTCGCAAGCATTTCGAGGATCCGACATACGTCACCATCGCCGTTGGCGAACACATAGGGGGCAAGCTCGATCACGATCGCAGGGCGGAAGCGCTCGATGACGCCGAGCCCTCCCTCGAGCACGTTGATCTCATGGCCATCGACGTCCAGTTTGATAAGGTCGATCTTTAAAAGTTCGAATTCTTCGCAAAGGCCCGCGAGCGTGACGACCCGTGCGCCGGTCGTCGGGAAGGAGCGCCCCTGCGATTCGTCAAGGCCGGAGGAATCCCCCGCATCCAGCGGCCAGCTGGAGCAAATGTCCCCGGGCAAGACCTCGCCGGCATTCGCGGCCACGAAGCCCTGAACGCGCTCGATGCGTGGGGCGATGGCGGCATTGAGACCCACATTACGGGTAAGCTTGGCGAAGGCCCAGTCCGTCGGTTCGATCGCGACCACTTTGCCGCTGTCACCCACGAGCGAGGCCATGCGAAGGGCGTGCGCGCCGATGTTTGCGCCAATATCGAGAACAACGGAGCCTTCCCGAAGGACCGGCGTGTAGTAGGCAACCACGTCGGGCTCGAAAGCGCCGAAGAGATAGATGGAAAGATCGATCCCCTCGTGAAGATCGAGTTCGTAAGCGAGTCCGCCCCGGTGGAAAATGTCGCGGCTACTGTGCCCTGCGAGCTTGCGCGCGGCGCAGGCAGCGCGGCTGAGCAGTCGCGCGACTCCGATTTTTTGTTTTGTGGACAACATGGAGGTTAAGCTTGTTCGCGTCGTTCGAGCACGAGAAGGAGACGCGCGGAAAACAATCCCGGTGCGAGGGACAACACATTTTCGACAACTTTTAGCGGGCCCTCCAAAAAGGAGGGAAGAAGCTGCGGTCCGCTGAAACCTCCGCTGCCGAAATAGCGCAGATTTGTCAGACGTCTCGTGGCGACCAGCCGCCACGAGTTTTCCCATTCGGCAACCTCCCGCTTTCGAAAAATCCGGGTGGCATTGGCTTGGCCGGCATAGTAGCCGCCGCTCGCCGCGTCAACGCCCGGCGGAGCAGTCCACGTAATTGGTTTCCCCAAACCGAGTGGCTCTGGATGGCAGCACCCGTAAACGAACTTGCCGAGCAGACTCATGTCGGGTTCGAAAACGATCAACCGACCGCCGGGCACGACGACTCGAGCCATTTCCGCGAGCGCGGTGCCGGGAAACTCGAGATGGTGGAAAACGTCGAAAAGAATGAGATCACTCAGGGCTGCGTCGGGAAACTGAATCGCATAGGCATTCTCACGCCGATCCAACCAGGGGTTATCGAAAATATCGGAAGTGACGCATTGCGGAATGACATCCTTAATCGCGCCAATGCCGGAGCCGAGTTCCAGCGTGGTCAGGCCGGGGATCGATTTCAACCGGGCCGCAATCTCACGGTAAAACGCGTGATAGCAGCTTCGCAGGAGTGGCTTCTTTTCCCAGTGCGCACGGTTGCCGAGGATTTCGTCCTCGTGACGGCCGATGTCCTCCACCTCGGCGATTGGGAGCTCGTCCATTACCTGCGGCTTCAGACCTCGACCTTGGTTTCGTCGCCCATCTCGAGGAAGTCGTCGGCTTCATCCGAGGCGTTGTGAACTTTCCGGGTGGGCACCGACGTGCCGTTGGCGGTCGCAGCGCTCCATGTCCGGGCTTGGTGATAGACGGAAATCCTCATGGGATCCTCCACTCCGACAACGAAGAGCGCGCTGCGGCGCACGCCGAGAACGACGCGCTCGGGCCGGGTGATCCGTGCATGGATCTGGTAGATGCCGGCGACAAGGCCGAGCGAGGGCAGCGCGATGCGAATCTCGTATTCGCCCGGCGCCACATCCACGAGACTGCCGCCGTCGCGGCGCGAGATCATCTTGAGGATCTGCTTGTCGTTCTTGCGGGTGGACTCGTCCATGTCCGGCTTGCGGAAGACAGTGACCGTCGTGTTGAGCTGCTCGAGAGGCACGTTCGCGCGCACGCGGATAACGACCACGGCATCAACACCGGGAACGAGTTCCGTTCCGTCCGTGGTCTGGAGTTCGAGGGCGAGGAACTTCAGCTCGCGATCGCTCACCTCCTCGTCCTCGTCGCTGTTGGAATTCGTGGCAGCCCGGACCTTGCGAGGCATGTCCTCGAGCAAATCCTTCTCGTAGGTCTTCACGACATCCTCGATCGCGCCCTGGCCGATGACCTCGCCACGCCGCATGTAGATTGCCTTCTGGGCGATGGCGAGCAGGATGCCTGGGGAATGGTGCACGATGACGAGCGACATGCCGTTCGCGCGCATCTCGAACAGACGCTCGAGGCACTTGCGGCGAAAATTGAGGTCGCCGACGGCCAGCACTTCGTCGAGCAGCAGGATGTCGGGCTGCGTCGCGATCGCGCAGGCAAAGCCAAGGCGGGCCTGCATGCCCGAGCTGTAGGTCTGCACGGGAGCCTCGATCGCATAACCGATCTCGGAGAATTTCACGACGTCCTCGAAGCGCTCGCTGATTTCGTCATACGTCAGCCCTAGCACCGACATGTTCGCGTAGATGTTCTCCCGGCCGGTGAGCACGGGGTTGAAGCCCGCGCCAAGCGCGAGGAGCGGCGCGAGACGACCTCGCACGGTGATGCGACCCGTCGTCGGCTTGATGAGACCGGCGATCACCCGCATGAGCGTCGTCTTGCCGCAGCCGTTGATGCCGACGATGCCGAGGCAATCGCCGGACTTCAGCTCGAAGTTGACATTCTTCAGCGCCCAGAATTCGTCGGGTCGCAGATTGTCGCCGCTCTGCGACTGGCCGATCAATTCCCGGCCGATGTCCTGCACGCCGTAGTAAAGCGAGCGCTTGAGATCCCGGCAGAAGCGCTTGGAAACATTCTCGAGCGACAGCACGACGTGCTTCTCCGCGGAATCCACGACCGGGGCCGGATCAACTTTTCCCAGCGTTTCCGCAATCAATTTTTTGGTGCTCATCAGTTCTTACAAAAGGGATGTCGCCGGGCTGACGCCAGAGGCGGGCGAGGGCTCGTTCCAAAGGGTGACGCATTCGGCGAGCGACTCCGCGAAGGAACGCGGATGCCAGCCCGGCAGGAGATTCCGCAGGGCGGAAACGTCGGCGCGCCAGACGGCAGGATTGCCGGGAAGCGATTCCTTTCCGACCACAATCTTCGCCGCGCACCCGGAGCAGGCAAGCAGCCGCTCCGCCAGCTCCCGCACGCTCACGCTGGCGCCGGACGCCACATTCAGGGCGTGGAATCCGCCCGCGCCGGGCCGCAACGCCTCCACAAGGCCGATCGTCGCCGTGCCGGCCTCGCTCTCGGCAAGATAATCGCGCTCTTCGGCGCCCGTTCCCCGGAGACGCAACTCTGCGCTACCGTGGCGGAGCTGGTCGAAAAGCTCCCAGACGAGAAGTCGGCGCTGGTGCGGCCCGAAAATCGAGAAGAAGCGAAGGGCGACCACGGACAACCCGAAGCAGCAGGCAAATTCTTCGGCCGCGATTTCGGACATCAGCTTGTGGAAGCCATAGGGCGATTCCGGCCGGCGCGCGGCCGTTTCCGGCGTGGGCAATTCCTCCGGCGAGCCATAGACCGCCGCGCTGGAGGCGAAAGCGACCAGCGGCCGCGCACCCGATCGACGCACCGCATCGAGGACACGAAACCACAGCGCCGTGGAGCATTCGAAATCGCCCGCCGGCTCGGCGAACGATTCCCCTACCGACGCGCTTCCGGCAAAATGCAGCACGCAATCCGGGCGAGCGGTCCGCACGACGCCCGTGAGAACCTCCACCGAGGCGAGTTCGGTCCGACCGATCGCCACCACCTCGTGCCCGGCCGCCATGGCAGCGCGACCCACCGCGCCTCCAAGAAAACCGGAGGCTCCTGTCAGCAGGCACTTCATGGCGTAAGACCTTCGATTTCGGCCAGCCATGCCGCGGCGCTGGCGTCGCTCGGCATGCGCCAGTCGCCGCGGGGCGAAAGGGCAACCGTGCCGACCTTCGGGCCGTCGGGCATCGACGAGCGCTTGAACTGGTTCGCAAAGAAACGCGTCACAAAAACGCGCAGCCAGCGCAGGATCTCCGCGCGCGTGTGACGGCCTTCGAAGGCGATCTCCGCCAGCGCAAGAATCTTGGCCGGACCGAATCCGCAACGGATCGTCTGGAACAGGAAAAAGTCGTGAAGCTCGTAGGGGCCGACCGTCTCCTCGGTCTTCTGCACGAGGCCGTCCTTCGCATCGAGCGGCAGCAGCTCCGGCGAGATCGGCGTCGCGGCAATGTCGCGCAGCAGAGCGCTGACGGGATCGGCAAATTCCTCCTCGGCGCACCATTCGACGAGGTGGCGCACCAGCGTCTTCGGCACGCCGGCGTTCACGTGATACATCGACATATGGTCGCCGTTGAACGTGCACCACCCAAGCGCGGATTCCGAAAGGTCGCCGGTTCCCACAACGATCCCGCCGACCTGATTTGCGACGTCCATGAGGATCTGCGTGCGTTCGCGCGCCTGGGCATTCTCGTAGGTCGCGTCATGGGCGCCCTCGGGATGTCCGATGTCCGCAAGATGCTGCGCGACTGCCGGGGCGATCGGAATCACCCGCAACGTCGCACCCAGCGCCGCGGCAAGGTCCGTGGCATTCGTCTGCGTGCGCCCCGTGCTGCCCGGCCCGGGCATGACGATGGTCACGAGGTCCGACGCCGGCCGGCCCAGTTTTTCCAAAGCCCGCAAGGCAACGAGCGCCGCCAGCGTGGAGTCCAGGCCGCCGGACAATCCGAGCACCGCCTTCGCCGAGCCCGTGTGCCGGAGCCGTCGGGCCAGCCCCGTCTCCTGAATCGCAAAAATCTCCCGACAGTTTGCCGCGCGCTGGGTCGGATCCGCCGGAACAAACGGTTGCGGCGCCACGGGATGACGCAGAGCGCCGGGCGAAGTCGCCCCCTCTCCGAGCGCGAAGCGGACGCGCCGGAAGCGGGCGGCCGTCTCCGCGGAGAAGCTGCTGTTGTTCAGACGTTCGTGCGCCAGACGCTCCAGATCGAAATCCGCGAAGGTTTCCGCGCTTTCGAACGCGAATTCCCGCGTCTCGGCAAGCACCGCGCCATTCTCCGCGAGGATGCCATGCCCCGAGCAGACGTAGTCCGTGCTCGATTCGCCCGCGCCGGAGCCGGCGTAGGCATAGGCCGCCAGGCAGCGCGCCGACTGCTGGCGAACGAGGTCGCGCCGGTAGCCAGCTTTGCCGAGCAGCTCGTCGCCCGCGGAGAGGTTCAGCAGCAGCGTCGCGCCGGCGAGCGCCTGGCGTCCGCTGGGCGGCTCGACCGTCCACAGGTCCTCGCAAATCTCGATTCCGAGGCAGGCGTGGCGGCGATCGGTGATCTCGAAAAGCAAATCCGCGCCGATCGGCACATCGGCCTCGCCGATGCGCACCACATCGCGGCCCAGCGTGGCGGCCCGGGCGAACCAACGCTCTTCGTAATACTCCTGCGATGTCGGCAGGAACGTCTTCGGCACGATCCCGAGCAGGCGTCCGCCCGCAACAAGCGCCGCGCAATTGTAGAGCCGGCCATCGACTTCGAGCGGCAATCCCACCGCTGCGGCGCAGGCGGTCCCCGCGGTCGCTCCGGCCACTGTCGCGAGCGCCGCGAGCGCGGCCTCCAGCAACGGGCGCTGGAAGAACAAATCCGCCGCCGTGTAACCGGTGAGGCTCAGTTCCGGAAACACCGCAACTTCGCATCCTTCGCCCGCGAGGCGCTCGAGAGATTCGGAGATCCGCGCGGCATTGAAAGCCGGGTCGCCGACCCGCAATTCCGGCGCGGCGACCGCCACGCGGAGAAAGCCAAACTTACGATGTTCGCTGGCGTTCATCGCGGAAAACGGAGCGGGGCAGGCTGCCGCCCTTGGTCAGGGGTTTGCACCTGCGACCGGGAAAATTCGATTGTGCGCCGAGGGTTCGGCATGAGGGTTTGGGGCGTTCCGCGGGGAGAGGCGCTACCCGATGAGCTTGAGCGCCACGGGCAGCATGGTGCGCCCGCGATTCACCCAGCGGCTGAGTTCATCGATGCGGGCCCGGGTGACCGTCCGCTCCGCCTCGGGCAGGTTGGCCAGCGCGGCCTCCATGCGCTCGACCCGGCCACTGGCCATTTCCAACTTGGGCAGGATCTGCTCCTTGATGAAGGAAGCCGCGAAACGATTGAGCTCGAGATCGGCCACGAAATGATCCCGGCGTTCGCCCGGGCTGTAAACCGACTTCACCGCGCCGACGGATCGCAGCGTCTTCAGGCCCTGACTGGCGGCCCCCAGGCTGATGTCGAGCCGCTGCATGAGGTCATCCATCGTCAGCGGGCGCGGCGAGACGAAAAGAAGCCCGTAAATCTCGCCGATCGACTTCGGAAGGCCGAGCAGACGAAAGAAATTGATGAACATCTCGATGGCCTCCATCTCGATAAGGCCCAGCTGGCCATTTCTGGCGATCGATTGTCCGGGGTTCCGCGACTCTGACAACATCTCAGGGAATTTTGCGCAATCCCTTCAGGCAGTTCAATATAAAATGAAATTGCGCCAGAACTCGTTCAGTTTCGAATCACGGTCACCTGATCGACCTTGGAAACCACGCCATTGGGTTTTCGGATGTAAAGCTTGATGCGATTCCGCCCCGGACGGAGCGGAAGCCGTTTCCGCCACGATTCCACGCCGTTGGCCTTGAAATACTTTTTTGCACCGAGGCGGGTATTGACGAGCAGGACCGCATCGGCCGCGACCCCGTCCGCGCGGCCGCGGAAGAGATACCGGCTCGCGGTGGTCCTCGCCGGAGAGGTCGCGGGCCGGCGAAAGGAATTTGTCCCGCCACCGCGGGCGCCGTAGAGCGCCTGCCCGCCGCGAATATCATCCGGCAGCAGATGATCCACATCTGAAACGAAGCTGTTCATGATGGCGTTGACGGACTGGCCGCGCTCGTCGGGATGGTCGAGACCGAGGGTATGTCCGAATTCATGCAGCGCCACCCGATGGAGGTCGTAGAGGGTGCCTCCGCCGGAGGAACCCCGGAGGTCGCCGCGATAGGAATTCCAATCGAGATTTGCGTTGAAGATGGTGTCCGCCTCGATGCGGCGCCGACCGTTGTTCACCGTCCACTCGGTCGTAATCGCCACCGCGTCGCCGAAGGATCGGCCATAGAATGTGTTGGAAAAGAAGACGCTGTTGGCGCCGTCATCATCCGCCGGCGGCAAGCTGGAGTTTCGCACGACGGAGAACTGCAGCCGCAGCAGGTAGTCATTCCACGTCGCCAGGGCATCCTCGGCGGCGGCGTTCCACGAGGCGGAGCCGTCCATCAGCATTCCGCTGGAGCCGAGCGAGAGATTCATCACGACGGGGCTGTAGTTCCATGTCGAGCCGGTGAAGGCATAACCCCACGCCGTCCCGCCCGGGACGGAAAGCAACCCGGCCGCCAGAATGGCCCGAACAAATCTCCTTCCGCTCACGGCTTCGCTCCCATCCTGGCAATTCGCGCGCGCAGGCGCTTCTCGAAGTCCGGCAGCTTCGTCTCGCCATCGGTCAGCACGGCTCGCGACCGGGCGGAGATCGCCGGCTCGGCCGCCCCCGTGACGTCAGGCGAGACCGAGACGACGCCGGCGGCATTCGACCGGCGATCCACCTTCAGGCTGCCCTCGGCCCATCCGACGACCGGACAGACGGAATTCCCCGTCGTCGAGATGAAAAGGATGTATTCCTGCCCGACGACGAACTGCGGCATGCCGCCGACCTTCATCTCGACGTCGCCGACCTTGCCGCCCACGAACTTCAGCGAAACAGAGGATTCGGCCGCGCCCTTGTAAACGGTGAGCGGCGTGAACCGCACGGTCGTCACGATCGCGCGGCCATTCGCACTACTCTCGAAGGCGGCGTCGATCTGCTCGGCGCGGCCCCGGAAGATCGTGTCCGCCTTCTGGATCTGCTCGTCCTCCGTCATCGTGCGCAAGGTCGTCGCGTTCAACGATCCCGTGAGAAGCGTCAGCGCAAAAGCCGGGAGGAGGAGGAATCGAAACACAGGGAAACCCATCGCTCAGGGAATCGTGAGCGCAAAGAGTTTTTGGCTACACGCCGGCGACGCGGAAGCCCTCGCCCTCGAAGAAGCGCCGCGCGCGGGCGGGGTCGTCGCCCTGGAGTTCGAT
>DATCRI010000030.1 GCA_036569045.1 Chthoniobacterales bacterium
GGCGCACACCCCGCGCTTTACAAACGTCCCCGCCGCGTCCAATCTTTCCGGCTCTCCAATGCACATCCTGCTTTACTTCCTTCTCACGCTGCACGTGCTCGTGTGCCTGCTCATGGTGCTCGTCGTGCTCATGCAGCGCCCGCGCAACGAAGGCCTCGGCGCCGCCTTCGGCAGTGGCATGACCGATAATATCTTCGGCGCGCAGACGACCAACGTTCTCGCAAAATTCACCACCTGGCTTGGCGGCACCTTCTTCGTGCTCACGCTCGCATTGGCAATGGTCTACGCCCGCATCTACAACGGCAACACGACCCTCGAGAAGGAACTCATGGCGATGCCCAAACCCGCCGCCGCGGCCGCATCCCCGACGCCCACGCCCGTCGGCACTCCCCTTCCCGCCGAACCTTCGCCGACCGCCGCCGCGCCGGCCGTCTCCAGCGCCGCGACCGCAACGCCGGCCCCCGAGGCCTCGGCCACGCCGACTCCCCCGAACGCCGCTCCCAACGTGCCGGTGGAGGCGCCCGCGTCGAACGCAAACTGATCCCGCTCTCGTGAAGATCGCCAAGACGATCGCCGCCGCGCGGGCCTTCGTCCGCGGATCGAGCCGGCCGATCGTTCTTGTTCCGACCATGGGGGCGCTCCACCACGGTCACGCCGCCCTCATTCGCCGGGCCCGCAAGCTCGCCGGCCGCAAGGGCCGCGTGGTGGTCTCGATTTTCGTCAATCCCACGCAGTTCGGCCCGAAGGAGGATTTCTCGAGCTATCCCCGCCCGTTCCGGGCGGACGCCGCCCTGTGCCGCGAGGCCGGCGCCGACCTCGTCTTCCGCCCCGACTCGGCGGAAATGTATGCGGCGGACAAGTCCGTCTTCATCGACGAATCGCGCCTCTCGACCGGCCTCTGCGGAGCGAGCCGGCCCGGCCACTTTCGCGGCGTGTGCACCGTCGTCGCGAAACTTTTTCTGATCGTGCAGCCCGATATCGCCCTTTTCGGCGAGAAAGACTGGCAGCAACTCGCCATCATCCGCCGCATGGTGCGCGATCTCGATTTCCCGGTGAAAATCGTCGGCGTCCCCACCGTTCGAGAACCGGACGGCCTCGCCACCAGCTCGCGCAACGCCTACCTCACACCGGAGGAACGCGCCGTCGCTCCGCGCTTTTCCGCCGCCCTCCGCGCCGCCGCCTCGAAGAAAACCCCCGCCGCGATCCTCCGCGCCGCCGAGCGGGATCTCGCCCGGATCCCGGGTGCAAGGATCGACTACGTCAACCTCGTCCACTCCGAGACGCTGGAACCCGTCCGCCATCTGCGGGACGGCGCCACCCTCGCCGCCGCGCTTTTCCTCGGTCGCGCCCGCCTCATCGACAATTTGCAAATCCCCCCGGCCCATCCATGAAGGAATTCGATTTCGTCGTCGTCGGCAGCGGCATCGCGGGACTCTCGTTCGCGCTGAAGGCCGCCGCCCGGGGCACCGTCGCCATTGTCACAAAGCGCGCCCTCGCCGATTCGAACACCGCCTGGGCCCAGGGCGGGGTGGCCTGCGTCATCAGCGACGAGGATTCCTTCGACCTTCATATCAGGGACACCCTGGAAGCCGGCGCCGGGCTTTGCCACGAGGATGCCGTGCGCGCCGTCGTGACGGAGGGGCCGGAGCGCGTCCGAGAGCTGATCGAACTCGGCCTGCACTTCGACGAACGCGCCACGCCCAGCGGCGGCACGGAGCTCGACCTCGGCAAGGAAGGCGGCCACTCGAAACGGCGCGTCCTTCATGTGCAGGACGCCACCGGCCGCGAGATCGAGGAAGTGCTCGCCTCGCGCGCCCGCCAGCATCCCCGCATCACCATCCTCGAGCGGCACATGGCCGTGGACTGCATCACCACCGGCAAGCTCGGCTACGCGATGCAGAACAGCTGCGTCGGTCTCTACGTGCTCGACGAGGACACCGGTGAGGTCGAAACGATCCGCACCGACGTCACCGTGCTGGCCACCGGCGGCTGCGGGAAGGTCTATCTGTATTCGACGAATCCCGACATCGCCACCGGGGACGGCGTGGCCATGGCCTGGCGTGCCGGCGCCGCCATCGCGAACATGGAATTCGTCCAGTTCCACCCCACCTGCCTCTACCATCCCAAGGCGAAATCCTTCCTCGTCACCGAAGCCGTGCGCGGCGAAGGCGGCGTCCTTCTCGACGGCAAGGGCCGCCGGTTCATGGAGAAACACCACCCGCTCAAGGAACTCGCCCCCCGCGACATCGTCGCCCGCGCCATCGACGCGGAAATGAAGCGCAGCGGCAGCCAGTGCGTCTACCTCGACATCACGCACCAGCCCGCCGAGTTCGTCCGCAGCCGCTTTCCGACCATTTACGAAACCTGCCTGAAGTTCGGCATCGACATCACGAAGGAGCCGATTCCCGTCGTTCCCGCCGCCCACTATCAATGCGGCGGCGTGAAAACCGACCTCAACGGCGAGTCCACCCTGCGCGGTCTCTACGTCATTGGCGAAGCCGCCTGCACCGGCCTGCACGGCGCGAACCGCCTCGCGAGCAACTCCCTGCTCGAAGGCCTCGTCCTTGCCCATCGCGCCTTCGAGAAAGCCGCCCGTGGCCTGCACGCCCGCGTCGGCATCGACCTGCCCGAGTGGCGGTCGGGCCAGGTGCAGGACGTCGACGAGCTCGTCGTCATCTACCACAACTGGGACGAAATCCGTCGCCTCATGTGGGACTATGTCGGCATCGTCCGCACCGACAAGCGCCTCCAGCGCGCCGCCACCCGCCTCCGAAACCTGCACACCGAGATTCAGGAGTTCTACTGGAACTTCAAGATCACCACGGACCTCCTCGAGCTCCGCAATCTCGTCACCGTCGCCGCCCTCATCGTCGATTGCGCCCTCAGCCGCAAGGAGAGCCGCGGCCTGCACTACACGCTCGATTACCCCGAGCCCGACGGCCCGAAATTTGGGCACGACACCGTGCTCCGTCGCACGTAAAGTGTCGGCAGGCCGACGCCCCCCGCGACCCAGGTGATTCGTCGCCTATCCACTTTTCCCTTGCAACAATGTGCTCCCCAGCCGATATACCGCCCGCAATGCGGAACCGAATCAGCCGATTCCCATTTCTGATTTTGACGCTCGTTCTCTGCGGGTTGGTCTCATCTGCCCTGGCGGAATCGGCGCTCTCCTCCTCTTCCGACTTCACGCGTTATGCCATGAAGTTGCGGGAAAACGCCCTGATGAAGATCGAGCCGCAGGTCACCACCAGCAGCACGCGCTCCTTCAGTTTCGGCTTCAGCAAATACCCGTGGAAACTCGGCATCGTGACGACCGTCTTCTGGGTCGGCGAAGCTCCCACCCGGAACAACCCTGTCCCGAACTACAAGAGTTCCTGGGATCCCCAGTGGGCGCAGAACTACGGCGGCTTCGACAACCCCGACATCACCGCCCGCCGCAACTTCATCCCGAAGAATTTCGTTCCCCGGCAGAATCCCTTCTACGTCGCCCTTCCCTACAACGATGTCACCAAGGGCACGACGAAGCCCGAATCCCGCCGCGCCATTCCGTGGTTCCGCGAGGCCTTCGAAAAGGAGGGCAAAAGCGTCTGCAAGGGCCGCTGGGTCGCCATTCGCTACCGTGGACGCATCGCCTACGCCCAGTGGGAGGATTGCGGCCCCTTCCGCACCGATCACTGGCAATACGTCTTCGGCAACGATCGCCCTCGCCCGAACCTCAACCAGGGCGCCGGCCTCGACGTCTCGCCCGCTGTTCGCGACTTCCTCGGCATGAACGGCAAGGACGTCTGCGACTGGAAATTTGTCGATTACAAGGAAGTCCCGAACGGCCCGTGGGCCCGCTTCGGCGACAACAACACCTTCGTGCTCCAGAAGCGCGGCGAAAATCTCTTCTTCGCCGACCGCAACAACGCCCAAAGCAGCCGGCGGTAGCCACTCCGCCCATTTTGAAATGGCGAAGGCCGCCCGGTATCCCCGGGCGGCCTTCGTTTTGGCTGTAAGCCGGATTCTGTCCATCCCCGCCCCTTGCGGAGCGAGAACTGGGCGGTCATTTCTCTAAGCGACTAATACCCGAGGTCCCATCCTCCGCCGAAGCTTCGGACATCCGGGCAGGCGACCCGTTCCTCTGTTCTGTCTTGCACCGCCTGGGGTTTATCGTGCCCCGTCCATTACTGGCCGGGCGGTGGGCTCTTACCCCGCCTTTTCACCCTTACTTGCTGGAGGTTGTTGCCTTCGCTTTCGCTCAGGCGACCTCCCGCAAGCGGTATGTTCTCTGTGACACTTTCCGTCGCGCCCCATTTTCATCGGACGCTCCCGCGCATTCTACGCGGCAGGTTGCCTTGCGGTGTCCGGACTTTCCTCCCGCCCGGCTTTCGCCGAACGAGCGACCGCCCGCCGGGAAAGAAGGTAACCCGCCCCGTCCCGGAATCAATGAAAGTCGTGCGAATCCGGCGTCGCCGCCACCGGCGGGTGGAAGGCCTCGATCCTCGCCGCCTTCACGTGGATCACCCGATCCACATTCTGCACCACGCCGCGAATTTCCAGGAATCGCTCCTGCGTGATCGTCAGTCGCCGCGCCTCGAAGAGCGCCGGCGTCACCACCGCGTTCGCCACGCCCGTCTCGTCCTCGAGACTGACGAACACGAACCCCTGCGCCGTCCCCGGCCGCTGCCGGCAGATCACCAGCCCCGCGATCGTCACCCGCGTCCCGTTCGCCGCCTCGCGTAAATCCGCCGCCCGCCACACGTGCGGCAGCGCGTCGCGCACCAGCGCCATCGGGTGCGGTCCCGTCGTCACCCCCGAGCCTGCATAATCCGCCTGCATCCGCTCGAAGGCATTCATCATCTCGAGCGGCGCCGGCCCGGCCTCCGCATCCGCAAACAAATCCCCCGTCCGCGCCGGCGCCTCCACGCGCCAGAGCGTCTCGCGCCGGTGTCCGCCCAGCCCGTTCAGCGCCCCCAGCCGCGCCAGCCCGCGCGCCGAGTCCTTCGCCAGCCGCACCCGCCGTTTGAAATCCTCCACGGAGGCAAATGGCGCCGTCGTCCGCTCCTCGAGGATCCGTCGCACCTCGTTCGCCGAAATCCCGCGCACCATGTTCAGCCCCAGCCGGATCGTCGCGTCGTCCACCACCGTGCAGCGCTCGTCGGACTCCGTCACGCACACCGGCCGCACGCGCACGCCATGCGCCTTCGCGTCGTAAACAAGCGTCGAGGCCGAGTAGAAGCCCATCGGCTGGTTGTTCAGCAGCGACGCGTAAAACTCCGGCGCCCGGTGCGCCTTCATCCACGCGCTTGCATAGGCGATGTAGGCAAAACTCAGCGCATGACTCTCGGGGAACCCGTAGACCGCGAACGAACGCACCGATTTCTCGATTCGATCCGCCACCTCCGGCGCGATCCGCCTCTCCGCCAGCGCCGTGCGCAGCTTGTCGCAGATGCGGTTCATCTTCTCGTGCGAGCGATGAAAGCTCAGCGCCTTCTTCAGCTCCGCGATCTCGCGCCCGGTGAAGCCCGCGAGCTTGATCGCCATGGCCAGCATCTGCTCCTGGAACAACGGCACGCCCAGCGTGCGCTCGAGCATCGGCACCAGCTCCCGGCCAAGCTCGCTCGCGGGATCCACCCCAAAATACTCGACCTTCTCGCGGCCATTCCGCCGCGCGAGATACGGGTGCATCATCCCGCCCTCGATCGGGCCTGGCCGGATGATCGCGATCTGGATGGCGATGTCGTAGAAATTCTTCGGCCGTAGCCGTGGCAGCGTCGCCATCTGCGCCCGGCTCTCGACCTGGAACAGGCCGATCGTGTCCGCCTCTCCGAGCATCGCGTAGGTTTTCGGATCCTCCGCCGGCAGGTTGTAGAAATCGTAGTCGTCCTGTCGGCGCGCCTTCGCCAGCGCAAAGGAGTCCTGCATCACGGACATCATCCCGAGTCCAAGCAGATCGACCTTGATGATGCCGAGATCGTCGCAATCGTTCTTGTCCCACTGCGCCACCACGCGCCCCGGCATCGACGCCCGCTCCAGTGGCATCACCGAGCTCAGCGCGTTCTGGCAGATGATCATCCCGCCCGAGTGCTGGCCGAGATGCCGCGGCAACCCATGGATTCCCTGCCGCAGCCGCAACGCCGCCGCCACCCGCGCGTTATCCTCCGGCAGCCCCGCCATCCGCAGCTGCTCGCGAAAATCCAGCGTCTGCGGAAAGTCGCCGTTCGCATAAAGGTCCGAAAATCGGTCCAGCATCTCCGGAGGAAAACTCAGCGCCTTGCCGATTTCCCGCATCGCGCTCTTCCCGCGAAACGTGATCACGTTTGCCGTCATCGCCGCGCCATGCTCGCCGTAGCGACGGTAGACCTCCTGAATCACGCTCTCCCTCCGGTCACCGCTCGGCAGGTCGAGATCGATGTCCGGCCAGGAAATTTTCGTCTGCCCCGCCACCGGCGGCGCCAGAAACCGCTCGAAGAGCAACCGGCACTCGATGGGATCGCACGCCGTGATGCCCAGCGCGTAGCACACCACGCTGTTCGCCGCACTGCCGCGCCCCTGCACGAGAATCCCGCTGCGCCGGCAATGCTCGACGATGTCCCAGACGATCAGGAAATAACCCGCGAACCCCAGCTCGATGATCAGCGCGAGCTCCTTCTCGAGGGTCTCCCGGATTTTCGGCGTGATCGTGCGATAACGCCTCCGCAGCCCCGCGTAGCTCTGCTCGCGGAGCACCGCCTGCATCTCGGCATCGCCGAGATTGCGAAACCGCGGGAATTCGTAGCCCAGATTTTCCAGCGAAAACGTCAATCGGTCCGCAAGCCGGGCCGCATTCGCCAGCGCCGCCGGCCGGTCCGCAAACAGCGCCGCCATCTCCGCTCCCGTCCGCAGGAAGCGCTCCGCATTCCGATCGAGCAGCCGCCCCGCCGCATCGAGCTGCGTGTGATGCCGCGTGCAGGTGAACACATCGAGCACCTCGCGCTGCGCCGGCACCGCGTAGAGCACGCCGCCCGTCGCCACCGTGGGCAGGCGCAACGCCGCGGCAAGGTCGTCCAGCGCATCGAGCCGCGTCTCCTCGCCGCGCACGAGATGCCGCTGCAGTTCCACCGTCACGTTCTCCCGCCCGAAGGCCGCCACGAGGCGCTCCGCCACCCCGCGCGCGCCGGCGAAGTCCTCCGCGTCGACGCATCTCACGACCGCGCCCTCCTCGTCGCCCGTCAGCGCGATCAATCCCTCCGCAAACTCCGGCAGCTCGCCCCATCGCACCGCGCTCTGCTTCTTTGTGCCGCGCAATTTTGCCCGCGTCAGTAGCTGGCAGAGGTTCCGGTAGCCGGTCCGCGTCGCCACGAGCACCGGCAGCACCGAGCCATCCTCCATCGTGAGCTCCGCGCCCACCCGCGCCGTCAGGCCGCCCTGCTCCCCCGCCTCCGCATGCAAACGAGGCGCGCCATAGACCCCGTCGCGATCGCAGAGCGTCACACCGGCAAGTCCCAGCGCGGCCGCAACCTTCGCGAGATCCTCCGGCGCCGCCGCCCCGCGCAAAAAGCTGAAGGCACTGCGCGCGTGCAGCTCAACGTATTTCATACCCACCCTCCAGCCGCCAGCGGCCGTCCGCGCCCCGGCTCACGCGCAGGCAGCCGTTCTCCACCTCGACGTCCCACTCCTCGATCCACCAGACCCGCTCCCACCATCCGCCCGACGTGCGATACGGCCCCGCCGCCCGCAAAACCGGGCCATGCTTCTCGAGCCACGCGGGATGCTCGTGCATCAGCTGCATCGCGATGGCACGGCCCGTGCGATCCCGCCGCAGCGGCAGCCCATAGGTCCCACAGGTCTTAGAGGACCTGTCTTCCTCCTCGGAAAATTCCTCCACGCGAAATGCCCCCGGCTCGTGCGTGTCGGCCGGCTGCGGCACGCCGACGCCCTCCTCGCCGACGAGCGCCTTGAGCTGCGCGAGCGTTTCGCCGAAGCGGTTCGGATCGCGCAGCGCGCTCTCGAAGAGATTCAGCTGTCTGCCGGCGGGGTTCGCGGCGCGCACCTCCAGTCGCACCCCCACCGGCTGCCGGTCGAGCGTGAGCGACTCGAGATGCGTCGAGAGAATGCGAAACCACACCTCCGCATCCGCCGTCGGCGACGGAATCGAAAACGTCCTCTCGTAATTCGCGCCATCTTCCATCGGCAGCGCCAGCGCGAGCCCCTCCGCGACGCGATGCCCCGCCCGCAGCCGCCCGGCCAGCGCATCCACGAACCGCCGCAGCAGGAACAGCAGCGGCTCCGTCGTCTCGATGCCGTATTCGAAATCGAACGCCTCGGCATACCGCTCCGTGGGCCGCACCAGCCGCAGCACGCGCCGCGAGCGCCCGCTCACTCGCCGTCGCAGCCGTCCCGCCTCCTCGCCGAGCCGCTCCACCACGGCCTGCGCGGGCAACTCGAGAAACTCGCCGACGCGGCGAATCCCCCAGTCCGTCAGCACCGCCGCCAGCTCTGCCGACGGTTGCAGCACGCTCATCGGCAGCGCCGCGCAAAACGACGCGCCGTCGTAAACCACGTTCACCGGCGCCGCGCGACACGCCGCGAGCCACGCATGATCCGGATGCGGTGCCACGCCCACGCGTGCCTCGACTCCCTCCTCCGCACACCGCGCCACGAGGTCCGCGCCCAGCCGCTGCCAGCACGCGCCGCGCGGCGCCCCGGTAAGGTCCAGCGTGCAAAGCCCGTCCGCCGTCGCCTCCACGAGCGGCGAAAATTCCAGTGCCAGCTCGACGAGCAGCGCCTGGCAGGCCCGCTCCTGCGCCGGCGACCGCAGCACGATCCGCAGCTCCGGGCACCGCGCCAGCGCCTGCGCGCTCGTCAGCCCCGGCTCCACCCACGATGCCCCCGCCGCGACGTTCGCCTCGAGGATCACGCCCTTCGTCGCATCGCCGTCGACGAGCGCGCACGGCCCGTCGCCCTCGCGCCAGCGCAATGCCGCCTGCAGGCGAAAATTCGGCAGCCAGACCGCGGCAAACATCACGCCGTCCTCCGCGCGGCATCCCAGCCAGCGGCTCGATTCCGCACGCGCACGGGCAGCCGCGCCTCGAGTTCCCGTCGCTTCACCCGCATCGCGTCGAGCCCAAACCGCGCCTCGCTCTCGATGCGCACGCGCGCGCCCTCGACCGTCGGCCGCGCGCTCAGCACGACCATCGTCACGCGCGATTCCTCGACCACGCGCTGAAAGCGATGCCACGCATTCGGCGGAATCTTCCGCAGTTGCGCGGCGGGCAACCCATGCAGGTCGAGCACGACGAGCGGGAGGTTGCCATCACGCAGGAGCAGGTCCGCGGCGCGCAGCGCCTTGCGCGCGTCGGGACACCGCACCCAGAGCACGCGCCGCAGCGCCGCCGCGTCCCAGTCCGCCGGCTCGAACTGATCCCCCGCATCGACGAGCGCCAGGCGCCAGCGCTCGCGGCCGGCCACATCGAGCAACGCCGAGAAAAACAGCGATCCGCAGCCGCTGGAGCCGGAGAATTCTGTCAGCGTCCCGCGCAGCAGGCCGCCCGCGGCCTCATCCAGCGCGCGGATGCCGGTCGGCACGGTTTCCCGCGTCGGCGGCGCGGCGGCCACGGATTCCGCGGCCAGTTTCTCCCGCAGCGCGCGGAAAGCCTCCAGCCGGACGACCTTGTCCGTCTCATTGACCCGGGCGGCTTCCATCGCGAATCAAGCCTCGAAAAACTCCCGCCACCTTCAGGCTCTCGACCGGCACAACCAGGTCGAGAAACCCCGGATTGCTCGCCCGCAGCCGCACCTGCCCCGTCTCCCGCAGCGAAAACACCCGCTTGAGTGTCGCCTCGTGCGCGTCGCCCACGAGCACCGCCGCGATCTCGCCCTCGTGCGGCTCCACGCCCGGCCGGATGAGCACCTTGTCGCCGTCGAGGATCCCGTCGCCGATCATCGAAGTCCCCTGCACCCGCAGCAAAAAGTCCCCGGCGCGCCACGGCAGCATCGCCTCCGGATCGACCCACGCGTCCGTCTCCGCCAGCGCCTCGCTCAGCGGCCCCGCCGGGATCGACCCCAGAACCGGCAGCCCGCCCCGGCCAACCCATCGCCCCGCCGCCGCCGTCAGCCGCAGCACCCGCGAGCGCCCTTTCGCCCCGCCGCCATCGATCGCCAGCAGCCCCTTTCGCTCCAGAATCTTCAGGGTCGGCGTCAGGCTGCTTTCCGCCGCAAAGCCCAGCTCTTTCACGACATCCGGCACGAACGCCGGCCGATCCCGGAACCGGGCCACCGTTTCCAGAATGCGCCGTTGCGCCGAACTCAGGGATGTTTTCATATCGTGTAATTTCACGATATCCATTCCCTGCCCGCCTGCCATCGAAATTTCCATGGCACGGGATCTTACCACCTGGGATGGACAGGAACGGTCCAATACCCGAAAACCGGGGAATTGAACATTGACACCACAAGATATTGCGTCAGTCTCGGCAAAACGTGCCCGCGTAATACAAAATGCGTTGCCCCAAGTGCGGCTCTCTCGAAGACAAAGTCATTGATTCCCGCCTCTCCAAGGAAGGGGAGTCGATCCGCCGGCGCCGCGAATGTCTCGATTGCGAGACCCGCTTTACCACCTACGAGGAAATCGAGCGCCTCGAACTCCGCGCCATCAAGCGCGACGGCCGCCACGAGCCCTTCGATCGCCACAAGCTCCAGAACAGCTTCATCAAGGCCTCCGAAAAACGCCCGATCAGCATCGAGCAGATCGAGCGCAGCGTGCAGGAGGTCATTCTCGACCTCGAGGCCGGCCACGACCGCGAAGTCACGACCAAGAAGATCGGCCTCAAGGTGATGGAAAAGCTCCACGCCCTCGACCCCGTGGCCTACGTGCGCTACGCCTCGGTCTATCGCGAATTCCAGGAAATCGGTGACTTCATCGAGGAAATCCAGTCGTTCGAACGGCGCGGGGTCAGGACCCCGGCCCAGCCCGAGCTCTTCAACGCCTCGTGATCGCCTTCAGGAACAATTTGCCGGTTGTTCGATTCGAGGATGGTCACATCATGGACTTCGAGGTCCGCTGGCTCTCCGAGGGCCTCAAGCGCGCCGCGAGCCGCGCCGGCTACCAGAAATGGTGGCTCGCCCAGCACGTCACCGAGACGGTGCTCACCTATCTCCGGAACGACTTCACCGACCCCATCCTCGCCCTGCCCCAGCTCCGCACCACCGTGCGCTCGGTGCTGCAGGTCATCGGCTACGCCGACGTCGCCACGCATTTCGAGCCGCTGCCGCCGCCCTTCCGGCTTTCGCTCGCCGCCCTCGCCCGGGAAGCCGGCGCCGGCTACGAGCTCATGTTTTTCCGGCTTCTTCAGGAGCACCTCCGCACCATTGCGGACTCCCCCTCGCTGCACGTCGAGCTCTTCGACCTCCACCCCTGCGTGAAACTCCTGCGCAGCGCCAAGAACTGGCGGTCGGACTGCTCCGGCCTGCGCGCGGAGATCGTGCGCTTCGTTCGCGAGGAGCTCGATCTCAGCCCCCGCGCCGACGAACTGCAACTCCAGCTCAGCTGACGCATTTTTCCCGGAACTCTCCGTGTGCTTCGCGCCCTCCGCGGTTAGGATTCCCTCATGACGCTTTTCGAGAAAATCATCGCCCGCGAGATTCCGGCCGACATCGTCTTCGAGGACGACGAATGCCTCGCCTTCCGCGACATCGCCCCCCAGGCCCCCACCCACGTTCTCCTCGTGCCCAAGCGGGTGATTCCCCGGCTCGGCGCCGCGACGCGTTCCGATGAAGCCGTGCTCGGCCACCTGCTCATCAAGGCCGCCGAGCTCGCCGCCATGCTCAAGCTCACCGACGACGGCTTCCGCATCGTCATCAACAGCGGCCCGAACGGCGGCGAGACCGTCCCCCACCTGCACCTCCACATTCTCGGCGGCCGTCCCCTCACCTGGCCCCCGGGCTAGCTAGCCGGCGCTTGCCGAATTCCGCGCGCCTCCTAGATTCCCGGGATGCCGCCGACCGTCGCGACCGTCCTGCTGCTCATCGTCTCGAACGTCTTCATGACATTTGCGTGGTATGCGCATCTCCGGCACGTGAAGACCTGGCCATGGCTGGCCGCCGTCGCCGTCAGCTGGGGCCTCGCGTTCTTCGAATACCTCTTCCAGGTGCCCGCGAACCGCATCGGCTACGGCGCGCTCACGCTCCCGCAGCTGAAAATCCTGCAGGAGGTCATCACCCTCAGTGTTTTCGTGCCCTTCGCGATCTTCTACATGCAGCAGCCCTTCAAACTCGACTTTCTCTGGGCTGGCCTCTGCCTCGTCGGTGCGGTTTATTTCATGTTCCGCTCGTAGAAATTTTTTCATGTCATCGGTCACTCTTAAAAACGTCAGCCTGCCGCCCTCGGTCAACGGGCTGTCCCTCACGTGCGCAGACCATGAATTCACCGTGCTTCTCGGTCCCGTCGGCGCGGGCAAGGCCGCGCTCCTGCGCCTGATCGCCGGCCTCGAGCGCCCCGCCGCTGGCGAGATCCTCATCGGCGATGTCGCCGTGCAGGCGCGCTCGCCGCTCCACCGCGACATCGCCCTCGTCAGCGGCTGCGTGCCGCTGCTGCCGCATCTCACCGCCGCCGCAAATCTCACCCTGCCCCTCCAGCTCCGCCGCACGCCGAAGGAAATCATCGCCCGTCGCGTCAAGGAGACCGCCACCCTGCTGGGCATCGACAACCTCCTCGAGCGCAAGCCCGCCGAACTCACCGCCGCCGACCGCCGCCGCACGGAAATCGCCCGCGCCCTCGCGCTTCAGCCCAAGGCCATCCTGCTCGACGCTCCGCTTGCCGGACTCGACTCCGTCGCCGTCGCGCATCTCCGCGCTGACATCGCCCGCATCCATCAGCAATTCCGGGCCACGATCATTTACACGACCGACGATTCGGCCGAGGCCATGACCCTCGCCTCGCACCTCGTCCTGCTTCGCCATGGCCGGATCGAGCAACAGGGCACGCCGCTGGAGATCTACCACTCGCCCGTCAGCGTTTTCGCCGCCGCCACGCTCGGCAGCCCCGGCATGAACTTCCTCCGCGGCGCGCTGAAGTCCTCCGACGGCCAGCTCACCTTCCGTGAGAGCGACGGTGGCGCCGTGGAACTCAAGCTCGGCGAACGTCCCGCGGCCGCCGCATACGCCGGGCGCGACGTGCTCCTTGGCATCCGGCCCGAGCATTGCGTGAGCGTGCCCGCCGACCAGCCCAACGGCCCCGGCATCATCCAGACCCTCGTCGACTTCGTGGAAATCCGCGGCGGCGAGACGCTCTTCCACGCCCAGACCGGCGCGCACAGTTTCCTCAGTCGCTCGCCCGCCCTCACCGATCCTCGCGAATCCGGCCGCCGCGGCCGCTTCCGCCTGGATGCCTCCCGCGCGCACCTTTTCGATCCCTCGACGACCCAGCGCATCGCGTGATGCGAGCCCTCCGGCTCATTCTCGCGATCAGCACCGGCATCGCCCGCGACCAGGGCCAGCGCCGTCGCGCAATTTCCATTCTGCTCGCCGCCACCCTCGTCCTTCTCGGCGTCGGCATCTTCCCCTTGTGGAACTTCTTCGCCTCCCATCCGCTGTTCTTCGCAATCTATTGGCTCGTCTGCGCATGGCTCACGATTTGCGTTCTCCTGCTTGCCATCTACGATCTGCTGATGGTCATCCGCCGCGGCCGTGAAGAACGCGCTGCCGCTCGACGCCGGATGTTCTCCGATCTCGACTGATTTTTTCCCATGCTGCCGACCTTCAAAACCCGTGAGCAGATCGAGGCCGAGGAGCAATCCCTCCTTGCGCCCTACGCCTGCAAGGCCGCCGACTCCTTCGGCCGCGCCTATCGCGAGAGCCAGCATCCCTACCGCACCGCCTTCCAGCGCGACCGCGCCCGGCTCATCCACAGCGCCGCCTTTCGGCGCCTCGATGGCAAGACCCAGGTCTTCCTGAACGGCACCGGCGACCACTACCGCACCCGGCTCACGCATACGATCGAAGTCGCGTCCATCGCCCGCACAATCGCCCGCGCCCTCTCGCTCAACGAAGACCTCGCGGAAGCCATCGCCCTCGCGCACGATCTCGGCCACTCGCCCTTTGGCCACAGCGGCGAACAGACCCTCGACCGTCTCATGCGCGACCACGGCGGCTTCGACCACAACGCCCAGAGCCTGCGCGTCGTCACGCTGCTCGAGGCCAAATATCCCCGCCACCCCGGCCTGAACCTCTCCTACGAAGTCATCGAGGGCCTGCAAAAGCACAACCGCACCTACACCTCGCCCGGCGGCGCGACGTATTACTCGCCCTCGCTCGAGGCTCAGGTCGCCGACTTCGCCGACGAGATCACCTACTCCAGCCACGATCTCGACGACGGCCTCGATGCCGGCCTGCTCGACCCTGAGGCCCTGGAATCCATCCCGCTCTGGACCGAGGCCCGCATGCTCGCCGAGCGCGAGTTCCGCCGCCTCGATCCCACCGAACGCCGCGGCTACATCATCCGCTGCATCGTCAATCGCGAGGTCGAGGACCTCGTCATCACCAGCGCCCGCGCGATCCGTTCCGCCCGCCTGCGCTCCACCGCCGACGTCCGCCAGCAAAAGAAACGCCTCATCCAGTTCAGCGCCGCGACCCGCAAGGGCAACGCCGCCCTGCGCCGCTTCCTCTTCAAGAATCTCTACTTCAATCCCGAAGTCGCCGAGGCGAACCAGCGCGGTTGTTCGTTGCTGGAATCCCTCTTCCGCCGCTACGTGGAGACGCCCTCGCTCATCGGCAAAAAGGCCTCCCGCCGCATCCGGAAGGAAGGCCTCCACCGCACCGTCGCCGATTACCTCGCCGGCATGACCGACCGCTACTGCATCGAGCAGCACCGCGCCCTCTTCGGCGAGTAGTCGCCGCACCCTCCGCGCTCGCCGAGGCGACTGAGCTTGCCCCCTCGGCGCGCATCCTCTCAACTATCCCTCTCCAACTCTTCACCGCGTTACCATGAGCAGCCCCGAACTTGACGTCCGCTACGTCGCCAATCTCGCCCGCATCGATCTCAGCGAGGCCGAGGTCACCCAATTCCAGTCCCAGCTCGGCCGCGTGCTCGAATACGTCGAACAGCTCAGCCAGGTGGACGTCTCGCACGTCGAGCCCACCGCCCATGCGAACGAGGTCTTCAACGTCTTCCGCATCGACGAACCCCGCCCCAGCCTCGAGAAGAAGGCCGCCCTCGCCAACGCCCCGCGGCAGGCCAACGGCCTCATCATGGTCACCAAGGTCGTCGAATAAATTTCCCGCAATGTCTCTCACCGACCTTTCCGTCGCCGCCCTGCAATCGAAGCTCCGCGCCCGCGAGCTGAGCCCCGTCGAGGCCGTCGACGCTCTCGAGGCCCGCATCGCCACGGTCGATCCGCAGGTCCAGGCCTACCTCTCCCGCGATCTCGAGGCCGCCCGCGCCGAGGCCGCTTCGGCCGATGTTTCGCTGCCGCTCGGCGGCGTGCCCATCGGCATCAAGGATGTCATCAACGTCACCGGCCAGCCCTGCACCGCCGGCTCGAAGATGCTCGAGACCTTCCGCTCGCCCTACGACGCCACCGTCATCAGGAAACTGCGTGCCGCCGGCGCGATTCCCTTCGGCCGGCTGAACATGGACGAGTTCGCCATGGGGTCCTCCACGGAGAATTCCGCCTACCAGCCGACTCGGAACCCGTGGGATCTCGCGCGCATTCCCGGCGGCTCCAGCGGCGGCAGCGCCGCGGCCGTCGCCGCCCGCTCGGCCTTTGCCACGCTCGGCTCCGACACTGGCGGCTCCATCCGCCAGCCTGCCGCGCTCTGCGGCTGCGTCGGCTTGAAGCCCACCTACGGCCGGGTCTCCCGCTACGGCCTCATCGCCTTCGCCTCGTCGCTGGACCAGATCGGGCCCTTCACGCGTGACGTCCGCGACAGCGCCCTGTTGCTCAACGCCATCTCCGGCCGCGATCCGATGGATTCCACGTCGCTCGACCACCCCGTCGACGACTACACCCGCCTGCTCGGACAGGATCTCGAAGGCGTGCGCCTCGGCATTCCCAAGGAATACTTCGTCGACGGCATGGACCCGCAGGTCCGCGCCCGGGTCGAGGCTGCGATCAAGCAATGCGAATCCCTCGGCGCCGAACTCGTCGAAGTCTCGCTGCCGCACACCGAGTTCGCCGTCGGCGTCTACTACATCATCGCCACTGCGGAGGCCTCGGCGAATCTCGCGCGCTTCGACGGTGTGCGCTACGGCCATCGCGCCGACGCCCCGAAGGACCTGCTCGACCACTACAAGCGCAGCCGCGAGGAAGGCCTCGGCAGCGAAGTGAAGCGCCGCATCATCCTCGGCACCTACGTCCTCTCCAGCGGCTACTACGACGCCTTCTACCTCCGCGCGCAGAAGGTCCGCACCCTCATCCGCCAGGACTTCGCAGCCGCATTCGAGAAATGCGACGCCCTCGTCTGCCCGACCTCGCCGGACCTCGCGTTCAAGCTCGGCGAGCGCACCGACGATCCCCTCCGCATGTATCTCGCCGACATCTTCACGATCGCCGCAAACCTCGCCGGCATCTGCGGCGTGAGCGTCCCGTGCGGCTTCGGCGAAGCGGAAGGCTGGCAACTCCCGATCGGCCTGCAATTCCTCGGCAAGCCCTTCGACGAAGCGCGTCTCCTCCAGGTCGCCCACGCCTACGAGCAATCGACGGACTGGCACCGGGCCGCGCCCAGCCTCTAGCCGCGCCGTTCGCACCCGCGCGCGATGGATTCCCCGCTGCTCCACCTTCCGCACCGGCCGCCGTTTCGCTTTGTCGACGCCATTACGGACGTGGAGCCCGGCGTCGCCGGCCGCGGCACGAAGACCTTCGCCCCGGACGAAGCGTTCTTCGCCGGCCACTTTCCGGGCAATCCCATCGTTCCCGGGGTCATCCTCACCGAGGCGCTCGCGCAGCTCTCGGGCATCGTCGCCGCCGCCGCGGAGCCCGGCGCCGCGTTCCTGCTCTCGGCGATCCGCCAGATGAAGTTTTTCCAGCCCGTGCGACCGGAGGAGCTTCTCGAATTGAGCGCCCGAAAAACCGGGAACCTCGGCCCCTTGATCCAGTTCGAAGTGATCGCCAAAGTTGGCGACATTCCCGTCGCCGAAGGTGCGCTCATGCTGACCCGGACATCCGAAGCGTGACCGACCGCCGATTTCGGGGAAGACTCCGCCGTCCAAAACCGCTGGAATGAGCGCCGGATCCGCCACATGCCCGAGCTTCGTTTTTCCTCTCTTCCCAAATTCCGCCCCGCGAGCGGTCTTACCGCGCTTCTCGGCCTCGCGATAGGCGGCGCGGCCCTTTTGCTCGGCGCCCGTCGCTATCGTGAGGGCCTCCTCCTCGCCGGCGCCGCCCACGCCACCTTCTGCACGACGGCGGCGATCCCGAATCATCCCCTCACCGGCCCGCTCGTTCGCCGGTTCCGCACCGAGTCCCGCGAAGTCTGGCTCACGATCGACGACGGCCCGCATCCCGACACCACCCCCGGCATCCTGGAAACGCTTCGCCGCCACGGCGCGAAGGCCACCTTCTTCGTCATCGGCCGGAATGCCGCCAACCATCCCGAGCTGCTCCAGGCCATCGTCCGCGACGGTCACTCCCTCGGCAATCACACCGCCAGCCACCCCGCGGCCAGCTTCTGGTCCGCCGGCCCGGGCCGCATCGCCCGCGAAATCGATGGCGCCACCGCCGCGGTCGAGTCCGCCGGCCTGCCCGCCCCGCGTTACTTTCGCTCCCCGGTCGGCATGACGAACCTCTTTGTCGCGCCCGCGCTTGCCAACCGCGGGCTCCTGCGCATCGGCTGGTCCTCGCGAGCCTTCGATACTCGCCCCCAAAGCCCGGCCGCGGTCGTAACCAGAATCATGCGAACCTGCCGGCCCGGCGCCATCATCCTGCTGCACGAACGCGGCCCCGCCGCGGCCGGGCGCAGCCTTGGCCCGCTCCTGATCCGCCTCGAGGAGAATGGCTATCGCTGCATCCTGCCACCCGACGACGCCTTGATCGTGGAGGGCGCGTGCTCATGAGCCGTCCCCGCATCGTCGTCACCGGCATCGGCGGCGTGACCCCGCTCGGTCCCAATCTCGCGGAAACCTGGCTGCGCCTCGTTCGCGGAGAGCACGGCATCCGGCCGGTCACCGTCTTCCCCGACGCCGGCTACCGCTCGCACCGCGCCGGCGAGTGCACGCTTCCGCCCGTGCCCGGCCGGTTCGACGCCAGGGCGCTCTTGCGACTGCCGCGCGCCTCCCGCCTCCTCCTGCCCGCCGCCGCGGAGGCCCTGGAAATGGCCGCCCTGCCCGCTCACGACGGCCTTGCCCTCAGTTTCAGCACCACCGCCGGCGGCATGAACTTCGGCGAGGAATTCCTGCGCGAACTCACCGCCTCCCACCGCGCCCGTTTCGCCCGGATCGCTCGCTACCATCCGCAGCAGCAATTGCTCGACCTCCAGGAAGCGCTTGCCTTCCGTGCCGGCGCCACCTTCCTCGTCGCGAACTCCTGCGCCAGCGGCGCAAACTCCGTCGGTCACGCCCTCGACTGGCTGCAGGCCGGCCGCGGGGAAGTCGCCCTCGCCGGCGGCTTCGAGGCCCTGTGCGAGCTCGTCTTTGCCGGCTTTGACTGCCTCCAGGCTCAGACGACCGGCGTCTGCCGCCCGTTCGATCAGGGCCGCTCCGGCCTCCTCCTTGGCGAAGCCGCCGGCTGCCTCGTGCTGGAAACCGAGTCCCATGCCCGCAAACGCGGAGCCGCCCCGCTGGCCGTGCTCGCCGGCTACGGCCATTCGACCGACAACCATCACCTCACCCAACCCGCCCCCACCGGCGCAGCCCTCGTCCGGGCCCTTCGCGACGCCTGCACGCGCGCCGGAATCGCCCCCGGCGACATCGACTACGTGAACGCCCACGGCACCGCGACGCCGGCCAACGACCCCGCCGAGCAGAATGCCTACGTCGAGGTGTTCGGCGACGCCCTCGCCGCGGGCCGTCCGCAGATTCGCTCCACGAAGGCCGCGATCGGCCACACCCTCGGCGCCGCCGGCGCGATCGAGGCCATCTTTGCCGTGAAAAGCCTGCAATCCGGCGCGCTCCCGCCCCAGCTCGGCCTCGAACAACCGCTCCCTGGCATGGAGCAATCCCTCATCGGCACCCTGCCCGCCGCCGGCGCCCGTTATGTCGCGAGCACGAACCTCGGCTTCGGCGGCTCGAACGCCGCCCTCATTTTCGCCGCGCCATGAACGAACTCGCGATCCTCGGAATCGGCGCCCTCACTCCGGCAG
>DATCRI010000031.1 GCA_036569045.1 Chthoniobacterales bacterium
GCTCGGCCCCATGGACCTCAACAAGCTCATCCCCTTCGCCGCCGTCACCTTCGTCCTTGCCGGCATGGCCGCTATGGGCCTCCCCGGCTTCAGCGGCTTCGTCGCCGAGCTCATGATCGTCACCGGCGCCTGGCATGCCTATCCCGCCGCCGCGCTCGCCACCGGCTTCGGCCTCATCGCCGAGATCAAGGAACGCTCGCCCAGCGTCGGCCCGATGCGCGCGCAGAATGTCGCCGACGCACCCGTCGCCTACGAGCAGTCCCCAATCGTCCGCTGTCTTTCGATTCTCACGAACGCCCACCACTTCGGAATGGACGTCACCCGCCTCGCCGCGATCCGCGCGCAGGTCACGAAGCCGGTTCTCCGGAAGGACTTCTTCCTCGACGAATACCAGATCCGCGAGGCTCGCGCCTTCGGGGCGGACGCCATCCTGCTGATGGCGAACGTGCTCGACGCCCCGCGTCTCGCCGGCTTTTACGACCTCGCCCGTGAGCTCGGCATGGCCGCGCTCTTCGAGGTCCACACGGAAGACGAAATCGCGCTCCTTCCCGCGGACGCGGCGATTGTCGGCATCAACAGCCGCAAATTCAAGGCCGCCACCGGCTTCGTCGGCGCCACCGGCAGTAGCAAGAGCGACTTCAGCCTCGCGTTCGACGCCTTCGACCTTGCCGACAAGCTTCCCGCGAATGCCCTGCACGTCGCCGAGAGCGGCATCGGCCCCGACAACCTCGCGCTCGCCCGCGACCGCTTCGACGCCGCCCTCGTCGGCACGTCGCTTCTCCGCGACGAAGCCGGCATCCGCGCCTGCCTCGCGCGCTTCGAGGAAGGTCTCGAAGCGAAGTCGGAATGCGGAATGAGAAGTGTGTCATGAATTCCGACTTCCCCCTTCCGACTTCCGCCTTGGGCGAAGCACCCGACACGCCGTTCGACATTTCGCTCCGGCCGCCGCTCTTCGAGGAATTCTCCGGCCAGGAAAAGACCGTCGAGCGGCTCCAGCTCATGGTCGAGGCCGCGAAGATGCGCAACGACGTGCTCCAGCACATCCTCCTCAGTGGTCCTCCCGGCCTCGGCAAGACCACCCTCGCCTACATCATCGGCAACGCCGTCGGCGCCGAGGTCCGCACGACCAGCGGCCCGATGGTCGAGAAAGCGGGCGACCTCGCGGGCCTGCTCACGAATCTCCAGCGCGGCGACGTCCTCTTCATCGACGAGATTCACCGCCTCGGCCCGGCCATCGAGGAATACCTCTACCCCGCGATGGAGGACTTCAAGGTCGACATCCTCATCGACCAGGGCCCCAGCGCACGCAGCGTGCAGCTTCACCTTGCGAAGTTCACCCTCGTCGGCGCCACCACGCGCAGCGGCATGATCAGCGCCCCGCTCCGCTCCCGCTTCGGCATGAATTGCCGCCTCGATTACTACGAAGCCGCCGACCTCGCGCGAATCGTCGCCCGCAGCGCCGGCCTCATCGACATCGAGATCGACGGCCCCGGCGCGCTCGAGATCGCTCGCCGCAGCCGCGGGACCCCGCGCATTGCGAACAACTACCTCCGCTGGGTGCGCGACTACGCCCAGGTCCGCGCCGCCGGCCGAATCGACCAGCCGATCGCCGCCGCGGCGCTGTCGATGCTCGACGTCGACGAGGACGGCTTCGACGAAATGGACAAGCGCATCATCGAGAGCCTCATCCTCAAGTTCGACGGCGGCCCCGTCGGCGTGAATGCGCTGGCCGTCGCCGCCGGTGAGGAGCCCGGCACGCTGGAGGAAGTCCACGAGCCCTACCTCATCATGCAGGGCTACCTGAAGCGGACTCCGCAGGGCCGCGTCGCCCTCACCCGCGCCTACCGCAAGCTGGGCCTCGACGCGCCAAAAAAGGCCCAGCTCGATCTCCTCGAATAGCCCGCCAAACGGCCACTCCATGTGGCACGCGCGATGCTAGAGAGAAGGTCCCGAGATGATTCATGCCAACTGTCGTGCTCGGTTTACGGCGGACGATTTTGACTTTATCGTTCGATCACTCGCCAACTCACCCAAGGACGCCGTCTCGCTGCAGCGGCTCCTGACTGACGCGGAAGCCCGCGACGAGATCCTCGAACACGACGCGCTCGCCACGGCGATCCTCGATTCGGCGGATTCGCTCCAGATCTCGACCTCGCTCTATTTCTACGTGCTCTGCCGGCGCGTGCTGAAAAATACCGCCGTCTCGAGCCGCGACGCGGCGGACTACATCGCCGCGATGCTCGACACCTTCACCTCGACCGCTCGCGTGCAGCGCATCGATCCGCGTCGCGACATCGAGCTGCGCTACGTTTCGGACATCCTGCTCGCCATCCGCGAGTCCACGCCATCCGAGGCCTTCCTCCTCCGCACCCACCTCGCGAACTACGCCCTCTTCCTCAGCGGACTGTTTTCCGACAACATCGACAAACGGGCCAAGCGCGGCGCCCCGGATCTGTCGTTCTACGAAGACATTGGCCGCTCCAGCTTCCGCGTGGCCGCCGAGCATCGCGACGCGCGGCGCTTCGACCTCTCCACCATCTACCACGAACTCGCCGACGGCTTTCGCGAGGCGCGCATCGCGCTCAACGATCTTGCCGGCCGCCTCCTCCATCTCGAGGCCCCCACCCAGGTGCCGCAGATCGGATGAAGACGCTCTTCAGCGAGATTCAGACGCTTTTCGAACGCACCTACGCAAGCTGCGGCATCAATCTCGAAGACTGCCTCGTCGACTCCCAACGCAGCCGGCAGCTCGCCGCCCTTGCCGGCGCGCAGGCGGCGGAACTCGCAGAAACCGCGCGCACCTTTTTGCGCGCCGCCGACGGCCAGCTTCGCATCGGCATCTACTACTCCCAGTGGCTCATCGAACAGCTCGAGCGACACGATCCGCGCGCCGGCATCGGTGATCACAACATCCGCGAGCTCATCGCCTTCGTGGAGGAAATCAACCACGCGCTGCACGCCGCGCTGCAATTCCAGTCCGGCACCGCGCCCAGTCGCGACGAAGCCTATGCCCGCAACCTCGAGCTGCAGGCCGGCGTCGACACCTGGCTCGTCCTCACGCTCTTCACCGCGTTCTTCCGGCGACCGAAGCCGCTCACGAAGTTCGACCGCAAGTGGATCGCCTTCCATCTCTTCGAGACGAAGAATCCCCGCGCCTACAACGATCCCAACCTCCGCGGCCGCTACGCCGAGACGACGCGACTCGCCCGCACCTACACGCGATTCCTGGAAACGCTCACCGCGTCGCGCCGCGTCGAGGAGATCCGGCTTTTTCACGCCCTGCCCTACGACGACAAGCGCAGCCGGATCCTCGCGATCGAGGACCGCAAGCAGCCCTAGACCTCCACCGCGTCGCCGCGCTGGAAGAACGCGATGCGATCGAGCACCCGCGTCTGGAATTTTTCCATGTAGAAGAAAAATACCGGCGTGACGTAGAGCGTGAGCACCTGCGAGATGAGCAGGCCGCCGACGATGGCCACGCCGAGCGGCTGCCGGCTGGCCCCGTCCGCACCGAAGCCCACCGCGATCGGGATCGCGCCGAAGACCGCGGCGAACGTCGTCATGAGAATCGGACGCAGGCGTTCCTCGCAGGCCTCGACGACCGCGTCGTTCAACGAGCGACCCTCGCGCTGTCGCTGGATCGCGAAATCGACGACCATGATGCCGTTCTTCTTCACGATGCCGATGAGCAGGAAGAGCGCGATGAATCCGTAGAGCGACAGGCTCATGCCGAACAGCCAGAGCATGAGCAACCCGCCCACGCCGGCCGTCGGCAGCGAGCTGAGCACGGTGATCGGGTGGATGTAGCTCTCGTAAAGGATGCCGAGGATCACATACATCGCGAAGATCGCGATGATGAGGAAGACCACCATTCCAGCAACCGTCTGCTGAAACTGCTGCGCCTCGCCGGCGAGGCTGCCCTTGATGCCGGGCGGCAGCGTGGCCGCGGCAAGGGCGTCGAGCCGGTCGGTGGCGGTGCCGACCGGAAAGTTCGGCTGCAGGTTGAAGAAGATCGTGACCGACGTGATCTGGTTGATGTGGTTGATCGTTTCCGGGCCGGTCGTCGCCTTCCAGCTCGCGACCGAGCGCAGCGGCACGAGCCCCGATGCTCCGCGCACCCACAGCCGATCGAGCGCCTTCGGATATTCGCGGAACGGGTTCTGCAATTCGACGATGACGTCGTATTGGTTGAGCGGCGTCATGATCTGTCCGACGCGATTGCCGGACAGGCCGAGCATGAGCGCCTGTTCGACGGTGTCGGCCGACACGCCGTAAGTGTAGGCCTGGTCCCGCAGGACGTTCACGTCGAGAAACGGCACCTGGTGCCGCATGTCGCTCGAGACCTGGAGGAACCCTGATTCGGCCTGCAGTTTCGTGATGAGCCGACCCGCCGCTGCGTAGAGCGAGTCGGGATCCGCGCTCGTGAGCGTGTAGGCAAACTCGCCCTGCTGGTTCGAGGTCGCACCGGCGGAAATTTCCAGCGTGGGGATGGGGCGAATGAGTGGCAGCACGCCGGGCACCTCTGCGTAAATCTGCCCGCTGATCTTCTGGTAAACCTCGTCGATCGGCGGACGCTGACCGACCGGTTTCAGCTCGCACCAAGCGAGGCCCATCGAGTTCGGCAGGCCTCCGAACTCCGTAACCGAGACGCATTTCTGCAAATACGGGCTGGCCTCGAGGATCTTCATGATGCGCGCCTGGTAATCCTGCATTTGCGCGGGAGACGTGCCTTCACGGGCGATGAACGGCCCGAGCATCGTGCCGCTATCGCCAACCGGCAGGAAGGTCTTCGGCACCGCGAGATAAAGCAGCACGGAGCCCGCGAGCGAGGCGGTCCATGCCACGAGCGCGATCCATTTGTGGCGGAGCATCCAGCGCAGCGAACGTCCGTAGCTCCGGTGAAGGGACGCGAAGATGGCGTTCACCCGCCGCTCGATCGCGCTCGTGTCACCCGGATCGCGCTTCCGCAGCAGACGCGCGCACATCATCGGCGAGAGCGTGATCGCCACGACGCCGGACATCAGAATCGCGAAGACGATCGTGAGCGCAAACTCGTGAAACATGCGGCCGAGCAGACCCGGCATGAACACGAGCGGAATGAAGACCGCCGAGAGCGAAAGCGTCATCGACAGCACCGTGAAGCTGATCTCCTTCGCGCCCTCGAGCGCAGCCTGCACGGGCGTGCGCCCCATCTCGAGATGCCGCACCGTGTTCTCCAGCACGACGATGGCGTCGTCCACGAGAAAGCCGACGGCAAGCGTCAGCGCCATGAGCGAGAGATTGTCCAGGCCGAAACCGCAGACGCTCATCAGCGCGAAGGTCATGAACAGCGCGACCGGCAGCGCGAAGCTGGGAATGAGGGTCTCTCGGAGGCGGCCGAGGAAGAGAAAGATGACGAGGACCACGAGCGCGAACGCGAGCAGGATCGTGAACTTCACGTCGGCGATGGACTCGAGGATCTGCGTCGATCGTTCGTAGATGATCGCGGTGTCGAGGGACTTCGGCAGCGTCGGGCGAATCTCCTCGAGCGTGCGGCGGACGTCCTCGGCGACCTGCACGGCGTTGCTTCCCGCGCCGGCGGTGATCGCGACGACGTTCGTCGATGGCCGCTCCGGCTGGCCCGCGATCCACATGCGCAGCTTGAGGTATTCGCTGTCCTGCGCCTCCTCGGAGGTGGCCACGTCGCGCACGCGAATCGGCGCGCCGTTCTCGTAGCGCACGATGACTTCCTTGTAGTCCTCCGCCTTAAGGAGCTGGCCGTTCGGATTGACGGTGTAGGCATTGCGCGGGCCATTCAGCGCGCCGCCGGGCTGGAAGACATTCGCGTTCTGGATGGCGTCGGAGAGGTCGTTCAGCGTGACCTTGCGGGAGGCGAGCGCGTTCGGATCGGCCTTGATGCGCACGGCGCGCGGGGAGCCGTAGACCTGCGCCGAGGAGACGCCGGGGATCATCGACATGCGCTGGGCGATGAGGTTGTTCGCGTAATCGTAAACGGAGCCCAGCGGCAGGGTGTTGCTCGAGACGCCGATGTAGGAGATCGGCTTGTCATTCGGATTGGTAAGCTGGAACGAGGGCGGCGCCGGCAGCGCGGCGGGAAGATCGCCCATGGCGCGCTGAATCGCCGCCTGCACGTCGGTGGCGGCGGCTTCCATCGGCTTGCTGAGCGCAAACTGGAGCACGATCGTCGAGCTGCCGACCATGTTCTGCGAGGTCACGAGCGTGAGCCCCTGGATCTGCATCATCTGCAGCTCGAGCGGCGTCGAGACGTTGTCCGCCATGATCTGCGGACTCGCGCCGGGATAATTGGTCGTGACGGTGATGACCGGATAGGCCGCGTCGGGCAGGTCGCTGTTCGGCAGGGTGAGAAACGCGGTGATGCCGAACGCCAGCGCCGACAATGCGGCGAGCGTGGTCATCACCGGCCGCCGGACGAAAGGTGCGGAGAGATTCATTTCGCGCCCGAGGTCGGAGATGAAGCTGGCGCGGTCTGCGGCGCGACCGTCATCCCGTCGGCCAGCGCAATCTGGCCGGAAGTGACGACCTTCTCGCCCGCCGCGAGCCCGCTCTCGATGATGACATTGTCTCCCTCGCGCTGGCCCTTCTTCACCGGGCGCATCGCGATCCTGTTGCCGGCCTGCAGCACGAAGACGTAGTCACCGGTCTGGCCCACGATCACGGCCGTGGCCGGGGCGACGAGCGCATTCTTCAACGACGTGAGAATCAGCCGCACGTTCACGAACTGTCCCGGCCACAGCCGCAGATCCTCATTCGGCAGAGTCGCGCGCATTTCGAGCGTGCCGGTGCCTGCGGCGACGGAATTGTCGATGAACCGCAGCGTGCCGTGGCCGGTGTAATCCGTGGCGCCGGGAATCGTGACCTCCACCGGCAAACCGTCGCCGTCGAGATACTGACGCAGACGCGGCAAATCGGACTCGGAAATCGTGTAGTCGACGTAGATCGGCGCCTGCGTCTGGATGTTCACGAGCTGCGACGAATTCGCGGTGACGAGGTTGCCCGTGTTCAGCAAATACGGTCCCGTGCGCCCGTCGATGGGCGACCTGATCGTGCAGTAGCCGAGATTGATCTGCGCGGTCTGCAGCGCGGCCTCGCAGGAAAGCACGCTGCCCTGGGCCGCCTGCGCCGTGGCCTGGGCATTCTGGAAGTCCTGGATGTCGTTGACCTTGGTCTCGTAGAGCTTTTGCTGCCGGGCAAGATTCTGCTGGGCAAGCAGGAGATTCGCCCTGGCGCTTTCCAGCGCGCCCTGTGCCTGCGTGAGCGCGGCCTGGTAGGGTTGCGGATCGATCTCGAAAATCACGTCGCCCTTGCTCACGGCCGCGCCCTCGGCGAATTTCGTCGCCGCGAGCACTCCGGTGACCTGCGGCACAATCGTGACCGCCGCCACCGTCACGCCGGTGCCAAACGTCTCCAGATACAGCGGCACATCGGCAGTGGCCACTTCCGCAACGGTGACCGGCAACGGCGGCGGCGCGGGCGGTTTGGCCTTCTGGCAGCCAAGCAGACTCAAACCAACGAGAATTCCGACGACCGGGCGGAGCAAGGGCATGGAAAGGCACTAGCGGGAATGGGCGCTTCCGGAAAGAACGCTCACGCGTCCGGCGCTCTTTCTGCGACCAGCGGTCCCGGCGGACTCGCGAATTCCCAAGATAATTTCGGAGCAGAGCCCGACGACGTCGCCCGAAACCGCTCCCCGACGCGTGATTGTTCCTGATTTTCGAATTTTCCCGGGCAGACTCCGGGGATGCATTTTCTCGGCGGCCTCGCCTCGGTCTTCAGCCTGGGGTTTCTTTATTTCATCAGCGCAATTCCGGCCGGCGCCGCCCTTGGCGTGCCGCTGTGGCTCGCGGCGCTCGCTGCCTGGCTCGGCTATTCCGTGGGCGCGGTGGTCATCGTGGCCGCGGGCGCGCCGCTGCGCGAGATGCTCACCCGCCGTTTCCGCATCGAGGCCCGACCGGCGAAGCCGACGCTCGTGCATCGCGCGTGGGATCGCTTCGGCCTGCCGGCCCTCGGCTTGCTTGCGCCCGTGACGATCGGCCCGCAGATCGGCGCCCTCCTGGGGCTGGCGCTCGGCGCGTCACCGGTCCGGCTCATGCTCGCGCTTTCCCTCGGGGTGCTGCCGTGGGCCGCGGCCTTTGCGACGCTCGTCGGCTTCGGCGTAAAGCTCGTCAGGTAGCCTTCCTGCGGCTGGCGGGAGCGCGCGCGAGCGCGGCCGCGAGACTTTGGAGAGTGACAGGCTTGCTGAGGTGGTCATCCATGCCGATCTCGCGGCAGCGCCGGGCGTCTTCCTCCATGGCGGAAGCACTCTGCGCAATGAGGTAACTGCGCGGAATCGAGGGGTCCGCACTTTCGCGCCGGCGAATCTCCACGGCAGCCTCCCAGCCGTCCATCACCGGCATCTGGAGGTCCATCAGGACGACGTCGTAGGCAGTGAGAGCCAGAGCGTGCAGGGCCTCCCGGCCGTCGGCGACGGCGGTGGACGTGCAACCGAGACGCTGAATGAGACGCGTCATCAACTGGCGGTTCACCGGGTTATCCTCGACGAGAAGGATTCTCAGATCGGGAGAAACGGACGCCGTCGAGGAAGTCCGGACGACCGGCAGAGGATTGTGATGATCGGGAATCTCCAAGACAGACCGGATCGGTAGCGAGAAAACGAAAACCGCTCCGCCGCCAGGCCGGGCGCCCGCGGTCAGGCTGCCCCCCATGGCCTCCGCGAGCCGACGCGAGATGACCAGGCCCAGCCCCGTGCCGCCAAAGCGGCGCTTGTTCGACGAGTCGCCCTGGGAGAAGGGCCGAAAGATCCGCTCGAGCGTCTCCGCAGTGAGACCGATGCCGGAATCCGTGACCTCCAGACGCAGGAACGGCTCGCCAGCCACGTCTTTCCGGGATGCGGCCAGCCGCACGAAACCGGTCTCCGTGAACTTGATCGCGTTGCCGAGAAGATTGGTGAGGATGCGCTTGATCGCCTGAGAATCGCCGACCAGTCGCTCCGGCAAATCCGGCGCAAGGACCTGTTCGAACCGCAATCCCTGCGTCTGCGCGGTGACGGCGAGGAGATCGCAGACGTCGGCAATCAGCACCTGCAGGTCGAGCGGCTCGAAGCGCAGGGTGAGCTTCCCGGCCTCGATCTTGGAAAAGTCGAGAATGCCTTCGATGATCTCGAGCAGGTTTGCCCCACCCCGCTGGATGTTGTCGACCATGTCGGCCTGCTCGGGGGCGAGCGCGGTGAGGCGCAACAGATCGCCGTAGCCGATCACCGCATTCATCGGCGTGCGAATCTCATGGCTCATCATGGCGAGGAACTCCGATTTCGCCCGGCTGGCGGCCTCGGCCGCCTGGCCGGCGCGACGCAAGTGTTCCTGCAGCTCGATCTCCTCGGTGACGTCGAGGTTCATGCCGATGACGCGAATCGGGTGCAGGACGGCATCCCGCTCGACCTTGGCGACGGAGCGCAAATGCCGCAAAGCACCGTCGGACGCCCGGCGAATGCGATAGCTGATGTCGGAGCCGCCATGCGGATCGACCATGATTCCGAAACACGCCGCCTCGGCGAGCGGAAGGTCCTCCGGGTGCACCCGAGAACGCCACCGCTCGATTCCGGGCTCCTCGTCCTCGTTCTCGGGATTGGTCCCGTAAATTTCGTGCAATCGCTCGTCCCACAGCAAGGTGTCCGTGCGGACCTCGTAGTCGAACACCCCGACGCCCGCGAGGTCCTTCGCAAGCTGAAGCCGATGCGCGAGCGCGCGCAGGTGTTCCTCGGATTCGCGCTGCTCCGTGATGTCGAGATTCGTGCCGATCATCCGAAGCGGCTGCCCGTCGACGGCCCGTTGCACGAGGGCGTTGACCTTGATGTGCCGCACCTGGCCGCCGGGGGTCACAATGCGGAACTCCGAATCCAGCTCCGCCGGGCCGGCGAGAACGGCGTCGACGAGCTCATGCATCCGCAGGGAATCGTCCGGATGGAGGAAGCGCTCCCATTCCTTGAAGCCGTCCACGACCGTGCCTGGAGGCAGACCGTAGATCTCGTGCATGGCGTCGTCCCAGACCGTGAAGTTCTCGACGACATTCCATTCCCAAATGCCGAGCCGCGCCACGCGCGTCGCCAGCAGCAGGCGATCGGACGTCTGCCGAAGCGCGGCCTCCGCCTGCTTGCGATCCGTGATATCGCGCGCGATCGCAAAGACAACTCCCTCCTCCGGTCGCGAGAACGAGCGCCACGAGAGCCACCGATAACTGCCGTCCTTGCACCGGTAGCGATTCTCGAGGTCTTGGAGCGGCCGCCCTGTCATGAGCCCCGCCCGCCCGGCCTCGGTCGCCTCGAGGTCATCGGGGTGCAGGAACTTGAAAACGGGGCGGCTCAGCAATTCCTCTTCCGACCAGCCGAGCACGCGCGTCCACGCCGGGTTCACCTGCCGCAGGTAGCCGTCGAGCCCGGAAATGCAGAGCAGATCGAGCGAAAATTCGAACAGGTGCTGGCGCTCGGCCTCGGCCTGCTTGCGCGCGGTGATGTCCTGCACCTGCGAGATGAAATTGAGCGGCCGGCCGGCGGCATCCCGCACGAGCGAAACGCTCAGCAGCGCCCACACGATTCGCCGCGAGCGATGAAAGTATCGCTTCTCGATCTGGTAGGTCTGTCGCTTGTTGGTGAGCATTTCCTCGACGAGCTTCAGGTCCGCCTCGAGATCGTCGGGATGGGTGATCTCCTGGAAGGTCATCCGCATCAGCTCGGCCTCGGTGTAGCCCAGCATCTCGCACATCGCGCGATTCACCTTGAGCCAGCGGCCATCCGGTGAAACCAGCGCCTTTCCAATCACCGCGTATTCGAAGGCGCTCGCGAACTGCGCCTCACTTGCTTCCAGCGCGGCCCGCGCTCTTCGTTCCTCCGTGCGATCGAGCACCACTCCATGGACCAGGGCCGAACGCGCGGTCTGGTCCCGCAGGAGCGCGCCATGGGCCTCGATCGAAAGCACCGCACCGTCGGGCCGGTTCGCCTCGAGGGAGATCCGAAAAGATTCGCCTGTCTCCAGGCAACGCGCGACAGCCGCCTCCAGCCGTTCCATGCTCTCCGGTGGATAGATTTTTCGGCGTTCTTCCGGACTCGGCGGTCCATCCTCCGGAGTCAGTCCAAAAATACGAAAAAGCTCCGGCGACCAGGTGACCTGTTTCGAATCCATGCTCCAGCACCAGGTCCCGAGGTGGACCTGGGCCCACAGGGGCTCCGAACAGAAGATTGGTGAATCGGCTGACAACCTCGCAACGTTCTAAAATTCCCACTCCGGGATGTAAAGGTTCCCTCCGGCTCCTCGGCTGCGTCCACGACAGGCCTCCCGATTGAAAAGGACGCGCCTTTCCATCGCCAGGCGACGACCCCATCGCGTCTCGCCGCAAACCACTTACGTGAGAAAGTTTTCCGACAACCATCGGGCGATTCGCATGAATCGTGCTCTCCGGGAGGCGTGAAAACGGAATCTGTCGACACCCACAGCAAGGCTCTCAAGGTCAACCTCGACCCCCGCTGGTATGGGACTTTTGCAGAGATCGGCGCCGGGCAGGAAGTGGTGCGGTGGTTCTTCCGCGTCGGCGCGGCCGCCGGCACGATCGCGCAGAGTGTCTCGGCCTACGACATGAAGGTGAGCGACGCGATTTACGGTCACAGCGACCGATACGTTTCCAAGGGCCGCCTGCAGGCCATGCTCGACCGGGAGTTCGAGCTCAATCTCGAGCGGCTCGGCGCGGCCCGGGGCGACACCACCGCGTTCTTCGCCTTCGCCGATACGGTCGTGGCCCGCAGCTTCAAGGGCGGCAACGAATGCCACGGCTGGATGGGCATCAAGTTCCAGAGCCGGCCGCACGACGAACCCAGCCAGATTCTCATTCACGTCCGCATGCTCGACGCGGAGGCCTCGCTCCAGCAGGAGGCGCTCGGCATCGTCGGAGTGAACCTCTGCTACGGCGCGTTTTTCCTCCACCACATGCCCGAGCAGCTCGTCGACTCGCTGCTCGACATGCTCACGACCGGTCGCATCGAGATCGACATGATCGAATTCAGCGGCATCGAGTTCCGCAACGTGGACAATCGCCTGATGGCGCTCCAGCTCGTGCAGCTGGGCCTGAGCGGTGCGGCGATGTTCGGCGCGAATCGCGAGGTCATCCAGCCCAGCGAGGTCCTCTACAAGAAGGCGGTGCTCGTTGAGCGCGGAAGCTTTCGCCCGACGACGAACGTGAATCTCGACATGCTCAACTGCGCCCTCGAGAAATTCAAAGCCGACCCGGCCGTGGGCGATCGTCCCGTCCTGCCGATCATGGAACTCACGATGCGCAACCTGCTCGCCGGCGGGAAGGACGTGGATCGCCGCGACTTCCTCGCGCGGGCCGAGCTTCTCGCCGCCTGCGGGATGACGGTGCTCATCTCCGATTATTTCGAATACTACCGCCTCGCCGCCTACCTCGCCTGGCGAACGAAAGAGCGCATCGGCATCGTCATGGGTGTGCCAAGCCTCATCGATCTCTTCGACGAGAAATACTATCAGGCGCTTCCGGGCGGCGTGCTCGAGAGCTTCGGTCGTCTGTTCAAGAATGACCTCAAGCTCTTCGTCTACCCCTACCAGCCCACGCCGGAGTCCCCGCAGCAGACGATCGCCAACGTCGAGGTGAACCCCGAGCTCGCCCCGCTCTACGACTACCTCTCGAAGCGCGGCAGCCTCGTGCACCTCGACAACTCCAACCCGAAATACGCGCACATCTTCTCGCGCGACGTGCTCAAGCGTATCGCCAAGGGAGACCCCAGCTGGGAGGAAATGGTGCCTCCGCAGGTGGTCCAGCTCATTCGCAAGCGCGGCTTCTTCGGCTGCCCGCCGTCGTAGGCGCGATCAGCCGTCCTCGCCGTCGGCGAACTCCATTTCCGGCCGCACAGCCGGCTCGTCCAGCCACGCGAGGTCCGGCCCGATCGGCACGATGCGCGTCGGGTTGATGTCGTCGTGCGTGTAGTAGTAGTGCCGCTTGATGTGATCGAAGTTCGTGAGCGCGGCGATGCCCCGCCACTGGTAGAGGTCGCGGGTGAAGCCGGCGAGATTCGGGTAGTCGACGATGCGGCGCACGTTGCACTTGAAATGCCCGTGATAGACGGGATCGAAGCGGATAAGTGTGCAGAAGAGCCGCCAATCGGTCTCCACGGGGTGCGAGCCGAAGAGGAAGCGCCGTCGGGCCAGCCGTGCTTCGAGCACGTCGAGCGCCGCAAAGAGTTCCCGCGCCCCGGCTTCGTAGGCCCGCTGGGTATCTGCAAAACCGGCGCGATACACGCCATTGTTCACCTTCTCGTAAATGAAGGTGCTGAGTTCCGCCTGCTCCCCGGCGATGGCCGCGGGAAAAAGATCCGCACCCGTGCCGGCGTCGCCGCGCGGACCGAAGCAATCATGCAGCATGCGGCAGATGTCGTCCTCCGAATTATTGACGATGCGTCCGCGCTGCCGATCCCACAGCACCGGCACCGTCACGCGGCCGTCGCAATCGGAAGCGGTCGCGTGATAGGCCTCCGCGAGAAACGCGAAGCCGTTGAGGGGGTCGAGCGAATGCCCCTCGCCTTCGCGGAAGGCCCAGCCACGCTCGTCTCGCACGGGATCGACGACGGTCGCCCCGATCACATCCTCGAGACCGAGCAGATGGCGCACGATCATCGTGCGCGTGGCCCAGGGGCAGGCCAGCGAGACGTAAAGATGGTAGCGCCCCGGATCGGGCGAATATCCGGACGCGCCGTCCGGAGTGATCCACTCACGAAACGCGTCCTCCTGTCGCTCGAACTCTCCGTCCGCAGTCTGCTCCTCCGGAAATTGCGCCATGCCTTCACGCTAGCCGCTCAGCGCCGAGGCTCAAGCCGCGGGTTGCGTCACTCGAAGGTCGCGCGGTCGTCCGCGTCGAGATAGTCGAAAAGCGTGGTCGTCCGGGGATCGAAACCCATGGCCTCGCAGGCACCCATGAACCACTCGCGCATCGCCGCGCTGTCGAGCGGAACGAAAGCCACCATGCATTCACTCCAGGCATCGACTTCCTCCGCGCTTTTCTCGATCCCGTTCTCGTCGAGAAAGCGCACCACCTCATCGTCGGTGCTGCCGGCGACGATCTCGGCGCGGAACGCCTCCCAGCCGATTTCCTTCCAATCGAGCAGCAGATGATCGAGCGGACAGTTCGTGTGATAATCACCGAGCGTGCCCGCGATCGAGGCCCGGCACTTGTCGATCGTGCGGCCCACGATGACATAGCGGCCCACGCGCTCGCGCGGACTCCGGGGCGATTCTCTGGCAAGGTCTTTGGCGGCAGGCATCCCGGGACGGATCGTTTCTCCTCGCCCGAATGCGCGGAAAAAAATATCCCGCCGCGGACATCATTGCCCGTTGCGAGCCCGCATTTCCTCGATCTGCAGGCGATGGTGCAACACGCCGGGGTCCTCGGTCGCCCGCAAATACGTGAAGGCCGCGAGCGCCGCGAGCGCGAGGATCGTCACCGTCCAGAGGAACGCGATCAGCACCGAGCGAAAGCTGGGGCCGATCTCCACTCGCACCGTGCGGTGCACCTCGTGCGGCGGCGCGGGCTCCGGGAGAGGAAGCGGCGCCACAGGAACGGACGCGGGCACCATGGCTGTCGGCACGGACGCCTTCGGCACGAGCACGGTCGAAGGTCTCGGCGCCGGCGCGGCCAGCTCCGCGGGCTCCGCGTGAGAGGTATCGACGGAGAGTTTCCGCGGCGGTTCCGCGGCCTGCGCGGCGCGCGAGTTTTTTCCGAGGCTGCGCTGTCGCACCGCCTCGACCGGCAGGGAGTGGCGAAAGAGCTCGGAGATCGAGTTTTCCAGCTCGGGAAGGCGCAAAATTTCGTCGGGAATGCCGCTCCGGTAGTAGCGGATCTTTCCCGTCGAGCAATCGTAGAAAAACCGCAGCGCGATGGCCTGGTCGTCGCGGCGCAGGATCACCGGGAAATAGACCTGCGAGGCCGGAGTGAGCGGAGCCTCGATCGCGGCGAGTTCCGGAATCCACAGCGACCAATGCCCTTCGTCGCGCACGAAACTCGCCGTGGCGCCCTCGAACGTCTTGAGAAATTCCAGAGTGTTCGCCCCCGAAAAAGAATGCTTGATCGCCAGTGCCCGTCCCACCCCGGAAGCTCTAGCAAACGCCGGGCCATCCGCAAAATCGCAAATGCCGAAAGCCTCCGCGAATTTTTTGATCCGCCGGCGCCGGCGCCGCGAATCTCATGCATGGAAAGCCGCCTGCCGTTCATCGCCCTCACGATATGGGGGCGCGGCACCGGCCTGGAAACTCGGGTTGCACGAACGCCCGAGCTGACCGAACAGTGGAATTGCTACCAAATCATGGGTTGGTTGGTGCAACCCCGGCGGGGGTGGACGTATCAGTCTCCGTCGGGGCCTCCTTTTTTATCGTGTGCGACGACCGAGCCGTCCCTACAAATCAAGGAAGTGCCGATGAGTCCTGAGGAGTGCATGCAACGCATCGCAAATGGAGAGGAAGCCGCCCTCGGCGAACTCTACGACCAGCTCGGCGGCCTGCTGTTCAGCCTCGCCCGGCGCGTGACGGGCAATGACCGCGAGGCGGAGGAAATCGTCCAGGATGTCTTCGTGACCGCGTGGCGAAATGCGAGGACCTTCGACGCCCATCGCGCCAGTGTCACGACCTGGCTCACCACCCTCGCTCGGAACAAGGCCATCGACCGGCTCCGGGCCGCTCGTCGCCGCCTGCCCGCAGCCGCGCAGGATACCGAGTTCCTGCCCGAAACGCACGACCCGGCGCCCACTCCCGCCGAGAACGCGCAGTCCGACGACCGCCGCGACCGCGTCGCCGCCTGGATGAGCCAGCTTCCCGCGAATCAGCGCCAGGCCGTGGAACTGGCCTTCTTCGACGGCCTCACCCACCCCGAGATCGCCACCCGGCTGAATGAGACCATCGGCACCGTCAAATCCCGCATCCGTCTCGGCCTCGACCGCCTGCGCCAGAAAATGAAGGGAGGTGCGGAATGATCGACGATTTCGAACGGGAGCAGGCCGCGCTCTACGCCCTCGATGCCCTGCCCGCCGACGAGGCCGCCAAGTTCCGCGACCTCGTGCGCCAGAATCCCGACCTAGCCGACCTTGTGGCCGCCTACGAATCCGCCGGCGCGCTGCTCGCCGAGACCGCCCCGCCACTGGCGCCGCCGCCGGAATTGCGCGGGCGCATCCTCGCGGCCGTGACGAAGACGCCCATCGCCGCCGCCGAGGTCGAGACCGCCTCGCGCAGCGGCACGTCCGGACGGGTGATTCCCTGGGGCATCGCCGCCGCGCTCGCCATCGCCACGGGAGTGCTGTGGATGCAGAACCAGCGCCTCGACGAAAAGAACGTCGCCCTCGCCGGCCAGGCGGCCGCCGTGCCTTCGCTCGAGCACGAACTCGCCGCGCTGAAAAAGCGCAACGCCCTCGCCGAGATGCAGGTCGCCACGCTCACGTCGAAGCTCGACGGCTCCTACCTCGCCTCGATCGCGTGGGACAACTCCGCGCAGGAAGGCATTCTCAAGGTGCGCCGGTTGCCCGCCGCCGAACGCGGCAAGGATTACCAGCTCTGGGTCATCGATCCAAACAACGCCGTGCCGGTGAGCGCCGGCGTGTTCACCGTGGCCAACGACGGCTCCGCGACGATCCGGTTCAGCCCCGCACAGCCGGTTTCGTCGGCCTCCGCGTTTGCCGTGAGCCTCGAAAAATCCGGCGGCGCTCCCGCCCCGGCCGGTCCAATCGTGCTGACGAACTGAACCAGCGCTTTTTCGTGGGGAGAATGGGGAGGCTGTGCTTATCGTAGCGCGCCGATGCATCAGCTCCTTCACGATATCGCCCTCTGCATCATCGCCGCATGGGCCCTTGGCGTTCTCGCCCAGGCTCTGCGGCAGCCCGTGATCCTCGCCTACCTTGTCGGCGGCTTCGCACTGGGTCCCTCCGGCTTCGGCCTCGTCCACGGGCAGGAATCCGTCGCCACGATCTCCGAGCTCGGCCTGATCTTCCTTCTCTTCATGATCGGTCTCGAGATCGACCTGAAAAAGATCATCAGCGCCGGCAGCGCGATCCTCGTCACGGCCGCCTCGCAAATTCTCATCGGCTGCGTGATCGGCGTCGCCGCGTTCTGGATGATGGGCTTCCCGCTCTCGGCCGGCAAATGGGACGCGCTGTATCTCGGCATCGCGGCCGCCCTCAGCAGCACCGTCATCATCGTGAAGCTGCTCTACGACAAGCGCGAACTCGACACCCTGCCCGGCCGCGTCACCCTCGGTTTGCTCGTCCTGCAGGACCTTTTCGTGATCCTCTTTCTCGCGATCCAGCCCAGCCTCGACAACCTCCAGGCCAGCGCGCTGCTGCTCTCCGCCGGCAAGGTCGTGCTCCTCATCGCCACGGCGCTCGCCGTCAGCCGGTTCCTCCTGCCGCCCCTTTTTCACAGCGTCGCGCGTCTTCCGGAGCTCGTGCTCGTGGGGGCGATCGCCTGGTGTTTCCTGGTCGGCGAATTCGCCTCGCGTCTCGGCCTGTCCCGCGAGATGGGCGCCCTCATCGCCGGCGTCTCGCTCTCGACGTTCCCCTACGCCCTCGACGTCACCGCGAAGGTCACCAGCCTGCGCGACTTCTTCGTGACCCTGTTTTTTGTCGGCCTCGGCATGTCGATTCCCATGCCCGATCGCGGCCTCATCGTCTGGGCGCTCGTCTTCGCGGCCTTTGTCGTCGCCAGCCGCCTCGTGCTCACCTTCACGCCTCTCTATTTCCTGAAGAACGGCCTTCGCGCCAGTCTCCTGCCGTCGATCAACCTCTGCCAGGTCAGCGAGTTCTCGCTCGTCATCATGACGATGGGCGCTGGCGCCAACCATTTCAGCAATCCGCAGAGCCAGGGCATGGTGTCCTTCGCTTTCGTCGTGCTCGCGGCGCTCAGCACGTTTGCGATGATGAAGTCCGACCGTCTCACGCGGGCTTTGATCCCCTGGCTGAAGCGGGCCGGCCTGCGCGATCTCGACGCCGCCTCCGCGCCTGCCGCCGCGGCCGCCTCGGGCCACGACGCACCCGCCCGCATCCTCCTGATTGGCTTCTTCCGCACCGCGAGTTCCCTGCTCGAGGAGCTGCGCCTCGGCAACCAGACCCTGCTCGAGCACGTGGCCGTGGTGGACTTCAATCCCCGCGTCCACGAGGAGCTCAAGGCCCGCGGCGTGAAGGTGATCTACGGTGACATCAGCCAGCCCGAGACGCTGCTCCACGCCGGCGTGGCCAAGGCCGAAATGCTCGTCTGCACAATCCCCGACTCGCTCCTCAAGGGCACGACGAACCTCAGGCTCGTCCGCCACCTCCGGGAACTCAATGCCGACGCCCACATCGTCGTGGTCGCGGAGGTTCTTGCCGACATTCCCGCGCTCTACGAAGCCGGCGCGGATTACGTGAGCGTCGCCCGCCTCGACGAAGCCACCACC
>DATCRI010000032.1 GCA_036569045.1 Chthoniobacterales bacterium
AATATCAGCTGATTGCCACCAATTCCAACGGTCAGTCTCTTCCGACCAGAACGGCCATTGGACCCGCCACTCCACCCACTGCTCCGACTCCGACTCCGACTCCGACTCCGACTCCGACTCCGACTCCGACTCCGACTCCGACTCCGACCCCGACTCCGACCCCGTCTCCGAACGGTTGCTCGGCACCTTTGCCGAAAGTGACATCGTCTTCGCCGGAGGATTATGACATTTTGGTGGAGACCGAATCCGTAGCGTTTTCTAAATATGGATTCGAGCCTTATCAGCCGGATCCTGATCCAGAAAAACCTCCCAAGCGGTTCTTAGTTGAAACAATCACCAATCAATATGTTGGCGGAAATGCGGAAAGTGGCCCTAACGGGGTCAATGGGACGCGAAAGACGACTATTGATCCTAAAACAGGCCAGTCGACTAGTACAGGTCAAAGCTATGTCTCGGGAGGTGGAGATCCGGTTTCCCCGACCAGGAAAACTGGAACTGTCCATTTGAGCAGCTTTGATGATCCGCCAAATAAAGAGGGCGATGATGGCACGATGAGAACTACCTCACTGTTATCTAACGAAAACACCACGAAGAAACTTGTGAGTAATGGTAAAAGTCTTCTTGAATCATTCGAGGATGACTTTACCCCCGGTCAAGTATTTGCTTATCGCTCTATATGCCCCGACGAACTGATGTTTTTCTATCAGAAGGTGCAGTTCAAGTTTAAATGGCACGGGGAAGTGTCGCCAGAACAGCGGCATCCAATTACTTATCTGTTGGTGTTTACTCCTCAAGATGACCCCAAAACGCATGACATCGATGAAAGCGAAAAGCCTGAAGTTTTAGAGTCGGTTCAGTGGAATGGACAAACAACAGAGTCTCAAGTCTGGACTGTGGACCCAGATTCTAGAAAAGCGGACACCAATGGACAGTATGAGTTGATTCCGGTTGAATTGATTCGCGACGACGCATTGCGAACTGACGACGATGATCTAAAGACTAAGTTGGATGATTGGCCGGAATCCGGGCCTGAGCCAAGGTCGCCTAAGTATCTATTTGCGCAAGATGATAACATCTTCGTGAGAGTGACAGGACCGCAGGGGATGGGTAATGACAAAATTAAGGTGAAGGTCACCAGCGAGAGCGATACGTCGGGGATTACTTTCGACTTAGCGGAAGCATCATCGGGAGTTTATATCAATAAATCGCCAGCCAAACCGCTGAGATTGGGAGACAAGACAGAAACCAAATCCGATTGCGTTACCATCAAAGTGGTGGATGAAGAGGTACTGACGTTTACGCTTATATTTAACGGAGTGGATACTGGCAAATTCGCTGATGTGATGGTAGATCGCGGCGAATTTGCATCCTGCGGTATCAATGTATTTTATGGCAATTCAACGGGCGATAGGACAACGATGCGCACGCAAGCGATCACGAATACAAAATTGTTCGATGTCGGCGATGGAAATTATCCCGACAATGTCGTTGCCCAAGGCAACGCGATGAAGACCTTTATCAAGAATGCCGGTGAAAATAAGGCAGAGAATAAAGAAGCTGATCTATTAAGTGTTAGCAGTCATGGCGAACCGAGTGGCGATTTAGGAGACAATGACTCCAATAACTCACATACATACACAGGGAATACCTGCACGATCGGCAATCTTACATTCACGCATGGAGACACCTTTGGTGGCGGAAGAATCATCAGCCCTAGTGACATTAGCAACTCCGCGGACTGGAATAACGATGTCGAGTGGGTAATGCTTTTATCATGCTTGCAACTAAATCCGGCAGGCGGTGGCAGCGGAAACTGGGATGATGCTCTCTATGGAAACCCCCGCCGCATACATGCCATTCTAGGAGCATATAAACCCTTTTCCGGCGATTTGCGTTCTCGGCTGACCGACTTCTGGACAGACCTTCGTGACAACCGAGCATATATTATTGACGCATATACCAAGGCATTGGGTTCAGGAAGCAACCCGGAGCCTTGGGCATACGTAGCCGTCTCATCAAATATGAAAGATAGGCTGAAAGAACTCACGCGTGACAGAAACCAAGTAGTTCAATTCAGTTATTTGGATGCAACTTCCATTTGTGGACGTGCCGGCGCAGAAAACGGCCCATTCACACAGGTTATTGACGGCGGACGAGGACTACTTAGAACAGATATACCCTCTGTTCAAGGGCGAGTTGTGCGGAAGGGATTGCATTTGTCCCTGCCAAGAAATCCGCTGAAGCCCAGGACATCCGCCATTGGAAAAATGATGCCTCGCACTCCGGGCGGCCGTCAGGACTTTATTGGGCGGACAACCATTGAAACTGCGAGTATTAAATCCAGCTTAGCGCAGGAAGAAGCGGCAAAATTAGCCGAGAACTACATTAGTGCGCAGTTCCCCGAACTCGCAACGCAGATTCAACTGAAGGAAGTTAGCTCTCGGGTCAGCGGAACATGGCAAAAAGATGGAAAAAGGAAATCTTGGACGAACGGATATTTGGTTCAATTTTCGTTAATGAAGGATGACCTTCCAATTTTCGATAGCTATGTGAATGTCACTATTAACGGCAATAGCGTGGACGGAATCAGCTTCCGTGCTTACAATGTAAGTGGAACGGGAGTTGCCAATACTGCATCCCTCGGCAATGACATTGCCCAACCGATGGATGCTCGAGTTTGCATGTCCGCCGCCATGTCAAAGTTGAGGCCAGCGCTGGATATTCAGGACAAATATGAAGTGCTGTCGGCGGAGTTGTGTTATGTAAATCAATCTGTCGCCGAAGGAGGCGAAGCTGATCTTAATCGTGAATTCGTCCCGGCATGGCATTACGTAATAAACACCGCATACAAAGGACCGGAATTTCGACCAAAGCTTTTTCATGTATGGTTAGATCCGGCAACTGGAAATCTAATAGGCAAGAAGCCATATTAAAATGAATCTATTAACACTCTCATTAACATTCATCATTGCTTGCGCTTCGTGCGGACATGGCAAAAGCGGTGACTGGGAATATCAATACGAAGTCATAAATCCTGGAACGCGAAGCGAATATGTAAGCGGAACCTTGCTCTATAAAGGCTCCCTAATTTCAGAGAAGCTTCAGCATGTGATCACACCTGTTGGAGAATTCGTTTTTAGACCAGCAAAGGGCTGGGGAGGATCAGTGCCATTCAAATGGCTGCCGGCAACTTTAGATCAGAACGGAGCTGTCACAACAGTAGCGCGTGAAGCGGAAGTTAAGAATTTACTGGCAAATAAAGGCAAAGGGTTTCGAGTGACGGAGGTCAAGGGAGCCGGCCCGGTCTCCTCCGAAGCCGCTCTTTCGGGGGCGTTGGAACAACCGCCCAAGGGTGTGGGAACAGATTGGCTTTATGCAGTCGGCACCAGTCAATGGGTTAATCCCACAAAAATCCCGCAGGCCCTCAAAGAGAATCCCTGAAGATACGTAGCGTTGCGCATCTTCTTAACCGGGGCCTCGCCTACGTCAACTCGGCATGCTCCAATGAAAACCAAACGGGGGAAAGCGATCTGGCTTTGCTGCATCACCGCCATTGCCGTCGTTGCGGGTTGGGCTGTCCTGACGTTGACTCCGGTTCAAGAGGGGCCGGGAGCGATTACGGCACTGGCAAATATCCCCAACTACATCGCGTTACTGCTCTGCTTTTTTGCAGCGACAGCCTGTGTGATCTTCCGACCACGACATCCCCAAAAATAAATTACCGCTTCCCACCGCGGGGTGCAGTAGCGGCGTGCTCATGCACGGTCAAAAATGCTTCGGCCATCTCGATGACCTTCTACTGCTGGCGGCGGGGCAGTTTGGAAACGCGGTCGAAAACCTGACCGAAACGGCCGTCGGCGGGTTGCGCTCGACGCGTCTTCACCTCGCCGACTAAATCGGCAACGGTGACGCCGAGAATTTTCGACATGGGCACCAGCACTTTTGAATTCGGCAGGTTGCCGGTGGGTTCCCAGAATCCAACATTTGAGTGATGCTCGCCGAGCAATCGGGCGAGTTCACGCTGCGAAATCCCTGCGGCTTGACGCAGAGTTTTGAGATGAGATGCGGCTTGGGCTATGTCGCGATCATCGTAAGAGACGAGCATAAAACTGGCTTGCATGCGGCTATTGTAATAGCCATACGCGGAAGGAGAATTTAATCTTGACGCTTTTTTGAATACAACCGGACTTCGAAGTAGTAAAATCGATCCATGCGAAAGCGGGCTGAGCGTTCTCCCAACGAACAGCAACAGTATGTTCTGATCGCACGCTGGCTTGATTACATGACCTGCCGGTTTTCACGCCCCGGTCGAATCCAGAGGGCACGACGCGGTGTTCCAAGTAACGGCAATACGGACGTAGAGGAGGCTACCGCGGAAGAGATCGTGAGCTATCCCGAGCTTCTCCCACTGGTGAAAGAGACTCTGTTTGAGAAGTGGTTTTGGGTAGGGGTTTGTGTAGTCGCCAACATTGTTTTAGCCATTGTGAACGCGGTCAGCGGGTTCTGAATGCGGCGCGGGACTTGCTCTCCAATTCGGCCCATGCGTTTCGTCCTTCTCGCCCTCTGGCTTTTTTCGATTTCATCCACGATAGCCGCTCCGCTGACCGTCGTGACGTGGAATACGAAATGGCTTCCAGGCGGAAAGCCGAATGCCACCGCAGAGGCTCAGGCCACACAAATGAAGGTGGCGCAGGAGGTCGTCAAGAAGCTGAACCCCGACATCCTGTTTTTGCAGGAGGTCCGGGATTACAAGGCCGCCGAGGAACTATGTTCGGTTGTGCCTGGCCTGACGGTGGCGGCCGCGAGCAATTTCAGCGGTCGGCCGCAAAATTGCATCATTGCGTCGAAGCTCCCGGCGGATTCGGGGTGGTATGCGCTGTGGAAGCCCTCGTTGGGAGCAGATAACCCTCCGCGTGGTTATGCGTTCGCGGCCTTCAAGCTACCCTCAAGCGGTCTCCTGCTAACGTATTCGGTGCACATGAAGAGCAACCTAGGCGGGATCGAAAGGAACATTGCAGCTCGTGAGGAATCGGCCAAGCAGCTGCTCGAACATGCCAAAGAAATGATGCGGCTTTACTGGCCCCGGGGCGGAAAAAGAATCATCATTGCCGGTGATTTCAACGCCGACATTGGCGGACCGAGATTCGGCAAGGATCGCAGCGTCGAATCGCTGCAGAAGGCTGGCCTCCAATGGGTCTGGAAAGGCGTTTCCCCGTCCGCCCGCGTCACCATCCCCGGCAATGGGAAATATCCTGCTGACTGTTTCGACCACATGCTATTTTCCGGACTCAAGCTCGCGAGCGTTTCCGTCGTGAAAGCTGTTCCTCCCTCGGATCACAACGCCGTTCTGGCGACATTCAATCCGTGAACACGCGCCCGCTGGCGCTGCAGGCTGGGCAAACTGCGTGGATCGCCCGTCGCGAAAACGACGGCCTGCCCGACGAACTTTTGCACAATGCACCGGTCCTCGTCCTTTTCCTGGAGGGGCACTGGGCCTTTATCCGTGACGGGGCGAGGAGACAACGACGCCTCGCCGTCAGCGCGCTAGACGCGGGCAGCGAATACCAAGGGCGAAGTGGCCACTGGTATGCCGAGGATCACCCTCAAGTTCAGAGCGCACTCGTCACTTATAATCGAGAAGCTCGAAAGCGAGAGAGGCAACGAGGCCGAAGTCGCCCGGCTTCGGGGGATTCTCGACGCCACCCGGAAATCGACTAGCCGTTCAGGAATATCTCCGGAACCCCGTTGCGAAGGTCGGAGACCTCTGGCATTGTTGCCTCTGTTCCGGGGGGAACAGTAGGCCGTCGTGGCATTCGTCGCGGCGGCCTACAATTTTTCTTCCCTAGCCGCGCGTCGGGGAAGTGCCTGATTGGCAAGGCACTGTGAAGCAGTCACGATCACTTCATATTTCCTCCCCACGCGAACGGCGCGACCGGGTCATGCAATCCTCGGCTCGCGCCGTCTTTCTTCTGGAAAGCGTCACGCTCAAAGATGCCCTTGCCACACCGATGTCCAAGGTCCTGCGCTATCATCTCGACCATGAGCAGAATGAGCAAAGCCGCTCGCCTCGAGCTAATCCGGCGCATTCGTGAAGACGGACCGAAGGCGTATCTCGATCCCCGCAAGCCGGTTCACTTGATTGCCGAACAGCTTCCTCCGGAGGGGGAGCAGGTCAAGGTGTGGTGGGAATCGGGGAATGGCACCGGAGGTGTCTGGCTTGGTGATCGCTGGGAACTTCGGGATGAAGGCGATTTTTCGGCCTTCGGAGAACTCGTGAAGTGGCAGAGGATTCCACCGGCGCATTCAACGCCTTCCCCCTAAATTTGGACTCCGCTGCACCCGCGTATCTGACGTAGGGACCCGTCCAAAGATGACGGGCACCTCGAACCTTGAGCAGCATGGCTTGGATTTCTGCCGCAATTCCTCCCCCATCTACCGGCCGCTGCGCTCTATGGCTTTATCGCGCGGGCGTTATTTTCGAAGGCGGCTATTCGGGGGTGAAGTTTGTCGGGCATGATGGCGCTGAAGTGCCCGGGATCACGCATTGGCAGCGCATCGGCCCGACTGGTCGGCCACCGTCGTCCCGACCTCTTCGGAAATGGCACAAGGTGCGGCAATCGCATTTCTCGTTTTGAGCTGAGATTGCGATCGATGTAGCTCGCCAGCATCTCCCTCAAAGCATGCGCTTTACCACGGTCGGCAAACGCTGCAAGTGCCGCCGCTTTTCGCGCAGTGACCGCATGAGCTGCAGCTCGTGCAAGCTGAACATGGCCCACTATTTCCGACGCACTTCCCGGCGAAGGCAGCGGGGGAGATGAGGAAAACCGAAGCGGCAATTGTGCACGCTACCGGTTTCTCTTTCTCCGCCTCTTTGCCCATGCTGTTTCTACCTCTTCATCAGATGAGCTTTCCCCCAAACTGAGTATTTGACGCATTTGCTCGACAGTGAAGGCACTCACTTCGACGGCTGGTGGGCGAATGTCATAATACGCTGCGGCAGCCGAAGGCATCACGAGGTTCAGATAGTGCTCGGCAATTACCGCGGGGCTATTGCCGGATTCCGTGGCAACCTTGGCAATATCACGAGTTAACGCCACTTTGTAGGAAATAGCGGAATGCCTCAGCCCATTGTTCGGCCAGGGCTTCAACACGATGCCTTTTTCGGACACGTCCCGCAGCAAGGCTTGAAGTTGTGCGCTGTGTCGGCCTGGTGCTGTTGCCGTAAAACCGGACTTCACCCGTGCGATGTCGAAACGATACCGGAAATCTGTAGGGACGACCGGGCCGGATTTGCGGGCGTAGGGGAGCAGCCACTCTACCGCATTTTCGGGAATCTCGACCGTGCGGCGCTTTTTCGTTTTCGCGAGCTTGGCACCCACAACAACAACGCGCTCGTCAAGGTGGACGTCCGACCAGTCCAACCGGAGAAGCTGCCCGGTTTTTTCCCCCGGTTTCTTGTTCGCTCGTTTGATGAGTTCCGATTGCCGGAGGTTGGAAAATCCTGCGATCACCGTGCCGGGAATGGTATGCTCGTCGCCGTTGAGGAGGAGAGATTGAACTTCCTTCACGGCCAGTATTTCAATTTCCTCGAACTCCTCCCCGCTCTCGACGATTTCGATGTCCGTTGCAACGGAGGCGTCACACCATTTGCGAGCGTTGGCGCTGCCGAAGCTCCAAAGCGTGCACAGATCGCGGCGAAATGTGTTGCGAGTGCCGGGTTGCTCGAATTGTGAGAGGAAGCTTTCAAGATCTTCCGTTGTGTAGGCGGAAAGCGCCTTGCCCACATTCACCGCCTGCTCGGGGTCGTCGCTCACAGCGAGCTTCGGGAAAATCTTTTTCAAATCCAAAATCTGTTCACGGGTACGCGTTTCTTCGACAGGGTAGGCAGTCAGCAATCGTCCGGGGCGATAGGCTAGCCGCTGGCAATAGTCGTCTGACTTTCCAGCCAGCCTCTTCGAGCGTACAAGCTCTGCAATCGCGTCGATGAGGGGGACCGAAGAGTAAAGACGACGGAAGTGAGCGGTTCCAATTTCCAGCGCGTCAGCAATGGTCTTTCCGTATCCCCGCAACTCGTGGAAATAGCGTTCGTGGAGGTCGAGGGCAAACTTGATGGCATCTCGCGGTTGCAGGTCGAACGCCGCCAATGCCGGTTCTTCAAAGCTCTTTGTGCCATGCGTGGCAAGGTCCGTACGGAAAGTTTCCGCCCATTCTTCTGCCTGCTTTTTCGTCGGGAAGAACTGACGTGGGCCAATGCCATTTTTTCGAGCGTCAGCAAGCCAGACTGGCTTGCCGTGGTTGATTGTCCTTTTGACCTTCGGCCATGCGTTTTTCGCCTTCGACATGATTCGAATGTTGGCAGCAAATTGGCAGCAAATCAACAGTTACTCTGTTAATCATGGCCCTCTCAAGGCCGGTGCACGGGTTCGATTCCCGTAGGCGCTGCCACTCTTCTCTCGGGGAGTGGACTTCCAAAATCTCCGCATTGCCCGTGTGATTTTCGGATGCGTCATCCGGTGCAATCCCGCACTTTCCCAGATGCTGCCGGTGGGCGCGAGGCCCCGATCGTCACTTTGCTCCATTCCCTGCTGGCGCGCGAAGCCGGCTGCCGAGTCGAATTGCGGCAGATCCAGCCAAGTCGACGGAGTCATCGCAATCCTGAACGTGTCGTTCGATGAGAACTCCATAGTCACAAAAGCGACCTCGCGTTGAGAGCCGATGGCACCCCCGAGACGATTGAAAGAGGGAGGCGGAGACCGGAATCGAACCGGTGGATGGAGCTTTTGCAGAGCTCTGCCTTACCACTTGGCTACTCCGCCGTTCCCTTCGGATTCGTGAGAGACTTCCCACGAAACGAGCGGCTACCAATACACGACGATCGGCGGGGCGACAATAGTTGTTTCGTTCCCGGTGAGAATCGTGCCCTCGGATTGATCGATCGCGTCGACGATGTCGTCCTTGAACGTGATGGTGATCTGGCCGATCGGCTTTTTGATGTAGGTCGTTGCGACGCTGACCACGCCGCCGGGGCCAATGACGTTCGTGCTCTGCGGGATGGTCGCGTATTTGACGTATTCCCAGATCTGCTCGGGTGCCTTGTCCGAGCTCGCCCGGGCGGTGCGCTTCTGCGGCTTGCCGATGCTTTGCTCGACTTCCGCGGGAGTCATTCCCATGGCGACCTGATTCCTCGCGATAAGATCGGTGACGACCTTGCGGCGTTCCTCGGCCTTTCGGAGCGCGGTGAGGGTTTCCTCGGCGATGGGCTGGAGATATTTTTTGTCGACCCAGCCGAGCACCTGACCCTGCTGCGCCTTGCCCCGCACGCGGTAGGCGACATCGGAAACGGCCTGCACCTCGACGATCTGCGGGACGCGCAGCGTGCCGACGTAGCGGGTGCCGGCGAAGTCGAAATACGCCGGTGCGGGGGCGAGCACCTTCAGCTTCATCGGTTTCTCCTCGAAGTCGGAGAGGTAGATCGCGCCGGCTTCACGAACGATCGGGGTCGCGCGAAGCGATGAAAATCCCGCGGAGATCACCAGGATGACAAGAAGAGTAGCCCAGGTCGCTCCGGGGGCGGTGGGGAATTTCATGGACGCAACTTAGGCGCGGGGTGGTAGGATTTCCAGCATGCCTCATGGGCAGTCTGTATTATGAGCCACGACATTCAGGATTTTGTCACTCGCGGCGGGCAACGGGTGACGCCGGCCGCCATCGTTCGGCTGGAGCAGGAGTTGCCCCTTGTGCTCGCAAAACTCACGACGGCGGATCCTCCGCAGCAACCGCACCTCCTCGATCAGGCACAGTTCCTCGTGCGTTTCGTGGAGGATTGCCTGGAGAATCACTATTCGCCCGCGGATCTCGCGGCGCTCACGGAGTCCATCTTTGCGCTGATCTATCTGCACAAGGGCACGGACATCATTCCCGACGAAATTCCCGAGATCGGCTACGAGGACGATTCGGCAGTGATGCGGGCGGTCCTGCTCGGGCATCGGGCGGAGTTCGCGCGATTCGCCGGCCACAATGGCATGCCGGTGCCGTTGCCGTCGGTCGAGCCCTAGGCGCCGCGCAATTTGGGGAGCGATGCATCCGCGCATTGCCAATACCGGCTGAAACCTGCGATTTGTGGACCCCATGAAGCGGCTCCTGATTCTCACCGGACTCCTCGCGCTCACCGCCTGCGGCAAAAAGCCTGCCCTGTCGCCGGCCGTTGCTTCCCCGACTCCTGTCGCGGCCGCGCCGGCCGCGTCGCCGAGCCCGTCCGCACCTCCGCCTGCCGAGGTGGGCGTGGAGACCACGGAGCCCGTCGAGGCTCCCGCGCAGGTCGATCTCGATCCGAAAGCGGTGGAAAACCAGCGCGTGAAGGAGGAAGTGCTCAAGCGCATCGACCTCATGCCGGACCTCAGCGCCGATACGAAGGACAAGCTCTACGTGCAGGTCGATCGCGCGCGCGCCATGGGCAAGGTGATCACGATTCCGTTCCCCTCGGGGCGCAAGGCGCTGAATGCCTCGGAGATCGCGGCGATCGGTGAGAAGCTCCAGCTTCCGCAGGTGCGCGAGCTCACGGATGATCCGACGGTGATTTTTGTCGTGCTGGGATTCGCCGACAAGAAGGGCGATCCGAAGCAGAACCAGGAGATCTCGCTGGCCCGGGCGAATGCCGTGCTCGGCGTGTTGCAGAGCCGCTTCCAGCTCATGAACGTGATGCATTCCGTCGGCATGGGGAGCTCGGAAATGTTCGACGCGCAGAATCTCGACAAGAACCGCGTGGTCGAGCTGTGGGCCGTGCTGCCTTGAGCGAGGCGGGCGAGTCCGTCGCGGGGCCCGGGCCGGTTGCGCTGCGCGATGGTCTTGTTTTCGGACGTTCGGCCGAAGCGGACATTGTGCTTTCCGATCCATCGGTTTCCCGTCGGCACCTGGCATTGCGCGCGCTGCGCGATGGCTGGTGCGTCGAGGATCTCGGCAGCAAGAGCGGCAGCTATCTCAATGGCCGCCTCTTCCAGCGCGAACCGCTCGCTTACGGCGACATCATCGGGCTGGGGCCATTTGCGTTTCGCTTCGACGGCTGCCGGCTCGTGCCCGCGCAGGACGGGGCGGGAGCCGCCGTTCGGGCGATCGGTCTGACGAAGAACGCCGGGGCGACGCGCGTGCTCGATGGCATTTCGCTCGCGATCGAGCCCGGGCAGTTCGTTGGCGTGATCGGCCCGAGCGGCGCGGGAAAATCCACGCTGCTCGATGCGCTTTGCGCGCTGCGTCCGGCCGACGCGGGCGCCGTCTTCATCGATGGCCGCAGCCTCTACGAGAATACCGGCCTGCTGCGTGACGAGTTCGGCTACGTGCCGCAGGACGACATCGTGCCGCTCGATCTCTCGGTCGAGACGGCGCTCGGCTACAGCGCGCGGTTGCGTCTGCCGAAGGGAACGCCGTCTGCGGAACGGCGCCGGCTCGTGGCGCAGACGATCGAGGCGCTCGGCCTCTCGGGGCGGGCGGGCACGCGGGTCGGCCAGCTTTCCGGGGGGCAGCGCAAGCGCGTGAGCGTGGCGGCGGAATTGCTGAGCCGGCCGCGGCTTCTGTTTCTCGATGAACCGACGTCGGGACTCGATCCGGCGGCGGAATTCGCGCTGATGGAGCTCCTGCGAAGGCTGGCGGCGAACGGCTGCACGATCGTCTGCACGACGCATGTGATGGAAAATGCCTACCTGATGGATCGGCTCGCGATCCTCCACGCCGGCCGGCTGGCCTTCTACGGAACGCCGGAGGAGGCGCGGGCGCATTTCGGAGTCGAGCGGCTCACGCAGATTCACGAGCGCCTCGGCGAGGGGGCGGCGGATTGGGTCGCGCCCTTCGTCGAGAAGCCGCCGCCCGCGCGCCTGGCGCAGATGGCGAAGGCGTCGCGGAGACCGCCGGCGCTGCCGATCCTGCTGCGGCGCGAGTGGGCGATCCTGTGCGCGGATTGGAAGAACCTCGGTCTGGTGCTCGGGCAGCCGATGCTGATCGCCGTGCTGGTGACGTGGGTGAGTCGCGATGCCTCGCTCATCCTGTTCTTCGCGTATATCGCGACGCTGTGGTTCGGCTGCGGCAATGCGGCCCAGGAAATCGTGAAGGAGCTGCCGATGTTTCGCCGGGAGCGTTTGATCGGGCTTGGCCGGAATGCCTACCTGCTCGCGAAATACGTGTCGATCGCCCGGGTGACCGTCGCGCAGAGCCTGCTGGCGTATGGCGTGATGCAGGCTTGCACGGGAGGAATCGGCGGTTCGGTGGGCTGGCAGATCGGGGGATTGATTGCGACGAGCTTCGCGGCGGTGGGTATTGGTCTGGCGATCTCGGCGCTGGCGCGATCCGTCCTGCAGGCGGTGATGATCGTGCCGCTCGTGCTGATCCCGCAGATTCTCTTCTCCGGCTTCTCGCCGCCGGCGGGCGACATGAAGGTCGGGCCGTATGCGGTGTCGCGTGTGATGCCGAGCGCCGCGGTGCAGAGCGTGATGGACGTAAGCCTGTTCTGGGATCGAAAGATCGCGGGCGCGTTGCGGGTGGACTACCCGTCGGCGTTCTCGAATCTCAATCGCGACCGCTCGCTGCGAAACGGGCAGGTGTTTCGCGCAGGAGCGGCGGCATGGCAGGGCCTGGCGACGCTGCTGGCGTGGTCGCTGGGAACCTACGGCATTGCCTGGGCCTCGCTGCGGAAACGCGAGCGCGGCTGACGGCTACCTGAGGCCGTAGAGCCGCACGTGCTCCTTCTTGCCCTTGAGCTCGTGCGTGCCAAGGTCGAGGTAACTCTCGGCGGGCTCGGCGAGCTGCGCGAGGAAGTCGTTCGAGAGCACGAGGGCCTGACCGAGCGGCTTCATGATGCCTTCGATGCGGAAGGCGGTATTCACGGCATCGCCGATGATCGTGGCGTCGCGCTGCGCAACGAGGCCGATGTTTCCGCAGGTGACCGTGCCATGGTGCAAGGCGACGGCGATGCGGAAGGGCGGCGCGCCATCCAGCGGCCAGCGCATGCCGTCGGCGAGTTCGAGAAGTTTGCGTCCGACGGAGAGGGCGGCGCGGGTGTCTTCGCCGGGTTCACCGGTGCACACCCAGTAGGCGAGGATGGCGTCGCCGATGAACTTGTCGATGGTGCCATTGCTTTGCTGCACAAGGTTCCCGGCGGTGCGGAACCATTCGCCAAGCGTGCGGGCGAGGGTCTCCTCGGGCAGTTGCTCGCTCATCGTCGAGAAGCCGCGGAGGTCGCACACCATGATGGCGACGTCGCAGGCCTCCTCCATGCCGGTGTCGGTGCCGACGAGGGTGACGTCGTAGCCGCTGTCGTGCGCGGCGTCCTCGATCTGCTCGAAATGCAGTTCGTTCGTCGTGATACGAATGACGGAGCCGTGCCGGAGCGTGATCGGTGTGATGACGCGGCGTCCGTCGACGAACGTGCCGTTCCGGCTGCCGAGATCCATGATCTGATACTCGTAGGCGTTGTGGCAGCGGATGATGGCGTGCTGGCGGGAAACGTGGGGGCTGAAGTGCAGCGAGACGGTGTTGTCCCGGCTGCGGCCGATGGTCGCGGTATTCGCGATCTCGACTTCGAAGGGCTCGCCGCCCGGCGGATGGATTTTCAACTTCGCACGCATGGGAACGACAGGTTTACCACGAAGAGCAGCGATGGGGGCAGGAAGAAAACTCGCGGCTGCGCGCTTGCGGCGCGGTGGCGCGGAGCTACGATTTTGAAATGATTCGCCCGTTCCTCCTCGCCGCTGTCCTCCTGGGTTCCGCCTCGATTCTCCGCGCCGAAGACGCCCCGGCGGCGCTGGCCGGGACACCTCCGGTCGTGCAGGCCGCGAGCAAGGATGAGGTGATGGCGCTGGCCGGCAAGGTGGCGACGGTGATGGGCAAGATCACGCGCGTGGGCAGCACGACCGCGGGAGGCATCACGTTCCTGAATTTTGCGGGACCGGCGAATGGCTTCGTGGCTGTCGTCTACAAGTCGAACTACGCCGGGTTCCCCGACGGCTTCGACAAATACAAGGGCCAGACCGTGCGCGTGACCGGCAAGGTCGTTATCTACAAGGAGACGACGCCGCAGATCGTCCTCAGGGAGGCGAAGGAACTCGAGGTCGTCGCAGCTGCGGAGGCCGCGCCTTCGCCGGAAGCTTCGGCGACCCCTGAAGCCCCGGCGAAACCGGAAGCTTCGGCCACGCCGATGGGCGGCCTCATCAGCCCGGTGAATTAAGCGCGCGCGGCGAGCAGGCGCTCGGCGTATTTTGCGAGCAGGTCGAACTCGAGATTCACCTGCTCGCCCGGCAACAAATCTCCGAGATTCGTTTCCGCGCGCGTGTGCGGAATGATCCAGATGGAGAAGCGATCTTCCGAGAGATTTCCGACCGTGAGCGACACGCCGTTCACGGCGATGGAGCCCTTGACCACGAGGTAGCGGGCGAAGGCGGGCCGCAGCTCGAAGGTGAGGCCGAGGTCCGGCCCGGAGGTGTCGACGTCGAGCACGGCAGCGGTGCAATCGACATGTCCCTGCACGAAGTGGCCGCCGAGACGGGCATTGGCGGCGAGGGCGCGTTCGAGATTGACCCGGGAATCTGGCGCGAGGCGGCCGAGGTTGGTCGCCCGCAGGGTCTCGGCGAGCAGGTCGAAGCGCAGGGTGTCTCCGAGAATTTCCGCGACGGTCAGGCAGCAGCCGTTCGTGGCGATGCTTTCGCCGAGCACGGCCTGCGCGGCGAGCGCGGGAGTTTCAATGAAGAGTTGGCCGCCTGCGGGCGTGTTCTCAAAGTTGCGGAGGTATCCGGTGGTTTCGACGAGGCCGGTGAACATGGGGCTAAAAGACTCTCCAGCGGGAGAAGAACAGGAGCGCGATGAGGGCGAAGACGGGGATCAGGATGGGGATGGCGAAGAAGAACAGGTAGGGGAAGAAGCCGGGCACGCGGACGCCGAGTTGCTGCGAGATGCTCTTCACCATGAGATTTGGCCCGTTGCCGATGTAGGTGAGCGCGCCGAAAAAAACGGCGCCGAGCGAGATGGCGACGAGGAAGTGATTGTCGGTCTCGATGAATTTCAGGATGTCGGCGGGAGAGTTGATGTCGAGGCCCTGCGCGCCAGTCGCGGCGGCGAGGAAGGTGAGGTAGGTCGGGGCGTTGTCGAGGAAGCCGGAGAGCAACCCGGTGAACCAGTAGAACTGCATGGGCTCGGTGAGGCCGAGGCTCTTCGAGTGCAGCGAGAGGTAGTCGAGCGCGGGCACCATCGTCGCAAAAATGCCGATGAAGAGCCAGCCGACCTCCTTGATGGGCGCAAAGCTGAAATGGTTCGACGCGTGCACGTCGGGCTTCGTCGTGTAGTAGGACGCCACCGCGGCGGCGATCATGATGAGATCGGGAATCGGGAAGGGCAGCAGCTTGTGGAGGAAGACGCCGGCAAGGATGAGCACGAGGAAGAAGATGTTGTGCAGTCCGTCGAAGCGCCATTCCTCGTGAGCGGTCTCGCGCTGGCGGACATCCACCGGCGCGCGGCGGAAGTTGATCGCGTCGAAAATCGTAAAAATGCCGATGAGCAAGGCGAGGGCGATAGCCCAGGCGACCCAGCAATGCTCGAGCACCCAGAGAAAGGGGACGCCTTTCAGAAAGCCAAGGAACAGAGGCGGATCGCCGATCGGCGTGAGGCAGCCGCCGACATTGCTGACGATGAAAATGAAGAAGACGATGTGGAAGGCGGTGATGCGGTATCTGTTCATCCGGATCCAGGGGCGGATGAGGAGCATCGACGCGCCGGTGGTGCCGATGAGATTCGCGATGATCGCGCCAACGAACAGAAAGACGGCATTGATCCACGGCCGCGCCTCGCCCTTGACCGTGATGTGGATGCCGCCGGCGACGATGAACAGCGAACCGATCAGCGAAATGAAGCTAAAATACTCGTGCGCGACTTCGGCCATGCGCGCGGGATTCTTCAGGACGAAGAGGTAATAGACGGTGGTGACGGCGCCGAGTGCGACCGCGACTTTCGGGTAATGGTGCTCCCACCAATGCGCGTGGATGAAGGGCATCAACGCGATGCTCAGAAGCATTGCGGCAAACGGCAGGATCATCCAGGGATTCGGGTCGGAGGCGTGCGCCGCCGCGGCGAGAAGGAGCTGCATCGGGCGTTTTTATTGGACAGATCGTCGATGCATAACAAGCTCCTTCCCCCAAACTCATGTTGCGCACACTGCCAATCCTCATTCTTGTCGCCGTCGCGTTCCTTTCGGGATGCGCGTCCGTAAGCGTGGACCGGGTGCATCGTCCGGAGGAAAAGGTTTCCGCGCCGTCAGTCATTTACGTGCAGGAATTCTCCGCACCACGAAATGTCTTCCGGGTCGATCGCGGCAAGCGCGACGCGAGAAAGTTCCGGCAGGACATGGCCGCCCAGCTCGCCAGGGCGACGGCTCTTCGGGCGACCAGGCGACTGGTTCCCGCGAAGCCCCTCGAGCGCACCGCGGCGATCCCGTCCGGCCACGCGTGGCTCGTGACCGGACGCTTCGTGCGGGTGAACCAGGGCAGCCGCGCGCTGCGCACCGTGCTGGGCTTCGGGCTTGGCGGCACGAAGCTGGAAACGGAGGTTGTTGTCTATGAGATCGACGGTCGGTCGAGACGAGAGATCCTGCGTTTCCGCACCACGGGCGGATCGAATGCCGGCCCGGGTGTGGCGCCGGGGCTCATCGTGCCGAATCTGTGGCTGATCAGTCTCGACGTGCTTGTAAAAATTGGCCCGGGGCTGAGCCATGACGTGATTCGGACTTCCCGGGAGATCGTTGCTGTGCTTTCTGAATATATGGCACGGGAGGGTTTCATCTCACCGAAGAAGGTCTATCGTGCGAAGAAACTCGGCCAATGGCCATAAGACTGAATGAGTAGTTCCCTCCCGATCCCCTCCGCTCTCGACCAGCTTTCGGAGATCGACGTTTTGATTGTCGAAGACGATGCGGTGACCCGGGCTTTGCTCGATCGGCAGATCAAAAAACGCGGCCATCACTCGACGCTTTGCGACAGCGCGGAGATCGCGCTCGCGCGACTGCTCGAGCGCTTCTATCCGATCATCCTGCTCGACGTGCAGCTGCCGGGAATGAGCGGACTCGAGCTCTGCCGGCACCTCCGTGCGCAGACCGACGGCGACCAGTATTACATCCTTGTCGGCACCGGCAACGACAAGCCCGAGGACCTGCGCGACATTCTCGATGCCGGCGCCAGTGACTACGTCGCGAAGCCCTACCACCCCGATTTTCTGAACGTCCGTCTCACGGTTGCCGAGAAACAGGTGAAGGAAATCGCCGCGAGAAAGCGGCTCGAGCGCGAGCTGAAATTCCTCGCCACGCGCGATCCGCTCACGAAGCTATTGAACCGCAGCCAGCTCGAGCCCGCGCTCGCCGCCGCGATCAATGCCTCGATGGAAGGCCGTCCGGCCGCGGTGCTCTACCTCGATCTCGACAATTTCAAGGTCGTCAACGACACGCTCGGCCACGACGCCGGCGATCGTCTCCTGCTCACGCTCTCCTCGCTTATCAAGACCGTCACGCGGCCGCAGGACGAGCTCGTGCGGTTCGGCGGCGACGAGTTCATCATGATTCTCACTGACGCGACCGTGGAGCAGGCCATGGCCGTCGCCGGGCGGTTGCGGGAGAAGTTCGACGAGTTTCGCTTCCTCGATTCCGGAATGAGTTTTCGCGTGGGGGCGTCCATCGGCGTCGCGCCGGTGAATCCCTTGCTCTCGCCCGCGGAGATCCTCGTGGCGGCGGATTCCGCCTGCTACGCGGCGAAGGCGCACGGCCGTAATCGCGTCGAGCTCCACAGCGAAAGCGACAGCGCGATCGCCAAGCTCATCGCCGATACCGACTGGGCCACGCGCATCGGCGAGGCCATGCGGGATGGCAGTCTCGAGCTCTGGTTCCAGCCCGTTGTTTCCGCCGCCACCGGTAAGCTGCTCTATCAGGAGGCGCTGCTGCGTTACATGGCACCGGGGCAGACGATCATCATCAGCCCGGGGGCGTTCCTGAGTTCCGCCCAGCGTTCCGGGCAGGGCGCCAAGCTCGATCGGTTCGTGATCGACGCGGCCTTCAGGATCCTCGCCGCCCACCCCGATCTTGTTCTCGGCGTGAATCTTTCCGCGCCGTCGTTCAACGATCACGAACTCATCCATCACCTCGAGGGGGCGCTCTCCGCGAATCCGGTGAACCCCTCGCAGCTCCTTTTCGAGATCACCGAGACGGAGATCATGTCGAATCTCGACAAGGCTCGAGAGGTCCTCAAGGAGATGAGTCGCATGGGCTTCAAAACGGCCCTCGACGATTTCGGCGCCGGCTTCTCGTCGCTGGCGTATTTGAAGAACCTTCCCGTCGATCACCTCAAGATCGACTGCACGTTCATTCGCGACCTGCCGAACAATCACTTCAACCAGGCCATCCTGCGCGCCATTCGGGAAGTGGCCCGGATTCGGAATATCAAGACCGTAGCGGAGTGCGTAGAGACGCGGGAGCAATACGATCTGCTCGGCGAACTCGGCATCGACTACGCCCAGGGCTTCATCATCGGTCGCCCGCGGGCAACGCCCTACGTCGCGAGCGAAATCGTCATCCCGCAGTAACTGGAGGCGGCGGGATGAAAGCCCCCATCTCCTGCCAAAATGGTGGGGTTCAATCGCGACGCGTGGTCGCTGGTGCAAAAGCGGACGTTGCTCAAGCTTGCTGAAAGATTTGCGCGTAATGAACCAGAAGGTCGTGCGGGTCGTCGAAAATCTCTGCACACCCGCTGCTTCGTAAGGCGTCCTCGGGGAATCCCCCGCAGCGCAGCCCGATGCAGCGAAGGCCCAGCTTCCGGGCGGCGATTGCATCCCACGGCGAATCGCCGATCACGAAAACGTGGTTCAACGACGGATTTCCAAGCTTGTCCATGGCCGCCGCGAAGATGTCGGGGTGGGGCTTGGATTGTCTGACCTCGTCCTTCGAGGTTTCCTCCCGCACAAGATCCGCGATTCCCGCCTTATTCTTGTAAATGTCGAGTTCGTCCGCGGCAGCCGAGGATGCGAGGGCGATCAGGATGCCATCCGTCGTTAGACGTTTGAAGAGGTCGGCAACGGCGGGGAATCCGACGATTCCGTCGAGATAGCTGCTTCGAAAAATCTGCTTTCGCTTTTCCTCGATTTGGTCGCCTTTGGCCTCGATCTCGGATTCGGACAAAAATTCTTTCAGCAACTGATCGCCACCTTTGCCGATCTGCATGCGCACTTCGGGATAGGGAATCTCGTGCCCAGAATCTGCCAGTGCTGCGCGCCATGATTTCGCATGGGCATCGACGGAATCGACGAGAGTCCCATCCACATCGAAAATCACCGCCTTGATCATGAATTTGAGAAAGGTTCTCCGGAGTCTGTTTTCTTCGCACGCTGCGGCCAGGGGCTCTTCAATGCTCCGTCTCCGTTGAAAGCGATCTTCACTGTGGGGGGCGCAGAAAAAACAGGGCCGATGGCTGCACGCTCACGCGAATAAGGCTGGAGGGCGCATGCCGATTCTCATTGGGCCAGAGGTGGTCGTCGAAGTGGAGATATTCATCGCGCGAGCGCAGTTCGAGTTCCCGAAATCGGCGGACGGGGAAGGGAAATGGCTGCTCGTTTCCTTCGGCATGGGCAGTGAGCAGGTCGCAAAAGGTTTCGATTTCGTCAGGGCCGAGGGTGACAAGGTCGAGAAATCCGTCGCCAGGATCGGCGCGCGGGGCGAGTTCCGAGAACGGACCGATGCATTTGGTGTTGAGAGCTTCGACGAGAAAGAAATCGCCACGAATCGGGTTGCCATCGACGCGCAGGTCCCACCCGCGTGACTCGTAGCCGGCGAGGAGTTGAGGCAGAAAAACATAATCGCGATGCAAACCTTGCTCGTCACGCAGGGCTTCCATCCAATCACGATGGCCCGGCGTATCGAGTGCGGAGAGGTAGTCGGCGAAAAGTCCCGCACCGAAGCCTTCCATGAACACGAATTTCCCCCACGGACCGATCGCGATCCCAAGGTCGAAGCCGCACGGGCGATACGAGTCGAGGTTCGCGATGATTTCTGGAACGGGCCGCTCCAGTTCGAGCGAATGGGCGAGATTGTTGGCTGTTCCCAAAGGAAGCACGCCCACGGGGACTTTGCTGCCGGCCATGGCGAGCGCCACTTTGCGCACGGTGCCATCGCCACCCGCTGCGAGCACGAGATCTGTCTCTTGCAAGGAAGGGGGCTTGCGATGGATGGCCTCGAGGTCGCCGTCGATGGCCTCATGCCCCGCCCGACGGAGGCTGGCGAGGATTTCTTCGAGGCGATGATCGGCAACGCCCGCGGTGGGATTGTGAACAAGCGTGATGCGCATGGCTGGAAGCGGATCGTTTCTCACCAGCATGGGACGCTTGTGCCAGGACATCTTCAGGTCGGCCGGATTGACGATTGCGTGCGAATCCTCCTCATGAGCACACGGATTCTGATTGCGAACGACGATGGGATTTACAGCCCTGGCATTGCCGCGCTGGCGAGGATTGCCTCCGGCTTCGGCACGGTGCGGATCGTCGCGCCGGACGTCGAGCAGTCCTCGATGGGCCACGCCATCACGGCGTCGCGGCCACTTCGCTACCGGCGCACACCGATCGGCGAGTTCGACGCGTATCGAGTGAATGGCACTCCGGCCGACTGCGTGGCACTTGGGCTCCACAATTGGGAAAAAGTCGATCTCGTGCTGTCGGGGATCAACCTTGGCTCGAATCTTGGCCATTCGTGCTGGCATTCCGGCACGCTGGCGGCCGCGAAACAGGCCGCCCTTTTCGGATCTCGCGGGGTTGCGCTCAGCACTCCGGCCACCGAAGACGAACCGGACTTCGAGCGCCTGACTCCCTACGTGGAGAAAGTGCTGGAAACACTTCTTGGAGAGCGGGACCTGCCTCTCGTGAACGTCAATTTCCCCGCCGACCCAAAGGGCATTCGATGGACGAGACAGGCCGTGCAGCAATACGATGGCGAGATTTTTCCCGCTTCGGATCCTTACGGGCGTAGCGTGTATTGGTTCACGGTGAAACCGCTGACAAATCCTGAGAAAGGCACCGATCGTTGGGCGGTCGACAATGGCTGGGTCTCGATGACCCCGCTACGGCTTGACCTCACGGATGAGCCGGCTCTGGCGCGAATGGGTGCGAAGGTCGACGAGTCGGATCAGGCCATCCTGGTTCCAGCCTGATCCCTGTGACGGGCGCGAGCGTATTCGAGGCGTGGCGATATGGCGAACCGGTCCATCGGCTCGGGATGACAAGTGGGTTGCCGTTGTTGATCGTTTATCTGAGCTGGGGGTGCGACATCGGGATTCTTTTCATTCTTACGAGAATCTGGCGAGCCGATCCGACGAATTGCCCTGACGTCGGAATCGGGGAAACTCCCGGCCTCTTCGAGCCTGCGTGAGCGCGATCTCCTTCCGGTATGAGCGCGATCAAGTCGATGTTTGAAAATTCAGTCACGCCCCGCTCGAACAAGGTGAAGGCGATCGAATATCTCACGGCGCGGCGTCGTTGCGGGGATGCCAGCGAAGATCTTTTGCGGGAGTCCGCGGAGCTCGAGGAACCGCGCGCGTAGGGGAAAAATTGAAAGATGCAAACGGCCCCTATTGTTCTCATTCCCCCGACGCACGAGCTATCGACGCCGAGCTTCCACGTGCAGGAAGTGTGGTTCGATCCGTTCCTGAAGTTTCTGAACACTCGTGGCGTGCACGTCACCGAAGAGCCGGGAAATCTGGGGTGTCTCGGACCCCATGGCGTTCAATTGCGAGAGATTCGCGTGGAAGCGGGCACGCCGATGCCTCGTCTGGAGACCGTCCTTCGGGATTTTCTGACGGAGCCTCACGCCCTGGGAACAACAGGCGCTCGGGCGAATTCCTGAAAAATCGTGGCTTGCGCGATGGCGTCCGCTTCTTCGGTTTTTGCCGCCGACACTATGGCCGATCAAAAGTTTGCCTAGAAAACTGCCGGAGGCGGCACGTTCGAAGGTCAGGCCGGCCAACTGGCCGAGAAACGGGCATGAAATCTGGAGAGTAGGGGGATCGAACCCCTGACCTCGTCATTGCGAACGACGCGCTCTACCAACTGAGCTAACTCCCCGAAGAGGACGGCGAACTTATCGCCGGAGATTTCGAGATTCAAGGGGATTTCGTCCTTCGCGAGGCGACTCGGGCGGATGGCGTTTCGGGCACGAGCCGAAAAATATGCCGCGGAGCAGCTTCCAGACAGGATCGGGACCGCCAAATTAGTAGAGGTAGGTATCCTCGGGTGGGTCGGTCTTTTCGATCGAGGCCTCGTCAATGAGCGGCATTCGCTGGCCGCTGATGACGGGGAAGGTCGCGCGCCCGCGAATTTTCACCCACGTCATTTCGGCGAGCTTCGATTTCTCGCGAGGCTGGATCGAGACGGCCAGGGGTTGGGCGTCGGCCGCGCAGCACGTCATGAACATCCGGATGACATCGAAGCGATCTCCGTGGGGGTTGTTCGACTTCGCGGGCATGAGCTGGCCAATGACCTCGACGGGCTTGCCCTCGAGCTGGCTCCGCACATCGGGGAGCTGTGCCGCGTAAAGAAAATCGACGACCTGCGCCTGGAGATCGCCGGCGGCGTTTTTCGGGAATTCGGGCGGCTGGTCCGCGGGCGAAGCGGTGTCGCCGGGGCCGGTGGTGGATCCATCGTCGGGAAGCGCCGGGTCGGCTGCCGTCGGCGGGAGGGCGGCGGGGAGCTGGGCGATGTCCTGCACGTAGGTGCGGTTCGCAACCGTGCTGGCGCCGAAGCTATCCTGCGAATTTGCGAAGGCGAAGAGCAGCGGGCCCACGAGCACGAGCGCCAGCAGCACGCCGTGGACGGACGATCGGGGGGCGCTGGCGCCGCAGGAGGCGTCGAGATTGGGCGCGAGGAGGGTGAGCAGGGCGAAGGCGACGAGCACGCACCCCGCGGCGAGGGCGAAGGGTTGGAAGGTTGGGTGCAGGTAGGCGGTGATGCGACCGGTGAAATAGAAGGCGCAAAGAACGGCCCCCCAGACGATGAGAACGCCGGAGGTCAGGAGGCGGTGGGCGATCGAGTTCATGGCATGGTGAAGTTGGGGCCGAAGATCACTTGCAGGCGGATGCAGACGAGACCGACCAGAACGAACAGGCCGACAACGAGGCCGACGACGAAGCGTTTCCGGAAGACCGAGGAGTAGATGAAAATGAGCTTGAGGTCGACCATGGGCCCGAAGACGAGGAAGGCCAGTTTGGATACGGTGGGGAACATGGCGAACGTCGCGGCGATAAAGGCGTCCGTCGTGCTGCACAGGCAGAGCGCGGCGGCGAGCGCCATCAACGACCCGGTGGCGAGCCAGTCGTTCGTCGCCAGCGGCAGGATGATCTCCTGATTGACCGATGTGTTGAAGAGGGCTGCGGCGGCGGCGCCGAGCACGAAATAGACGGTCATGTTGAGGAAGTCGCCGACGCAGACCGAGAGCGCGCCCCACAATTTTTGCCCGAACCCGATCGCGGAGCTGCCGCCGCTAAGCCCTTGCGGATGCGCGATGTCGGCGATCACCTGCGGCCGCAGCACGTGGCGCAACGGAAGATTGTGCACGGCCATGCCAATGACAACGGCGATGACGTAGCCGATCCCGAGGCGCAGCAGGGTGATGTCCAGTGGCGCCTGCCCCTTGAATGCCGCGTAGGTGCTGAGCGCGACGATGGGATTCACGATCGGTGCTGCGAGCATGTAGGTGATCGCGTTTGCGGGAGGCAGTCCCTTGGCCATGAGACGCCGGATGATCGGCACGACGCCGCATTCGCACATGGGAAAGATGATGCCGAGAAGTCCGCTGACGAGCGCGCCCGCGTAGGCATTGCGCGGCAGCAGGCGCGTCATCAATCGCGCAGGCAGAAACTGGTCGATCACCCCGGAGATCATCGTGCCGAGCAGCAGGAACGGCACCCCCTCGAGCAGAATGCTCAGAAAGGCGTAGCTGAAATCGGGAAGGCTGAAGCGAAACGCGCCGGTCATGCCCTACGCGGAAACGAGCCCGAAGATCTGCGTGGCGCGGGTCTGGAGCGACGCCGCATCCATGCCAGCGCCGATCAGAACCATCAATGGGTGCTCGAGCCGGGAGTTCGCTCCAATGGGCAGCCATTGCACGGGGCCGGATTCCACGCGCTGGAAGACATGGTATTCTTCGGGAAACTCCCGCAGACGGGCGAGGCCTTTCACCCGGATGACTTCGGGCGGGAGCTCGGTCAGAAAAAGTGCGACGGCGCCCCGGGGAACGATGCCCGGCAGGTCGATCTGCAGCGACGCGAAGTGATGGACGTCATCGTGCGAATGGGCGTGCGCCGCGTGGTCGTGATGGTCGTGATGGTCGTGATGGTCGTGATGGTGGCCGCAATCGCAATCGGCATCGTGGGCCACCCGGCTGCGACCCGGGAGATCGCGCACAATGGCCGCGATGCCGGTGACCTTGAGGGCGAACTCGGACGGAGTGGCGTGAACGGCCCGAACTTCGTGATCCGCAAGCGAGGCCACGACGGCGGCGAGGCGCCTGGCGTCGATTTCTTCGCGGCGCGAGATGAAGACGAAGCCCGCGGTGCGGGTCTGCGCGAGTTCCAGCGCATTGTGCCAGAATCGTTTTTGCCAGCGCTTGCCGTCGATGACGGAGAGCTGGATCGGCTGCGTGAATCGCTCGAGCGCGGGCTCCAGGGCGAGGAGCTCGATGAGTTCCTCGGCGTCGGTGGTGCCGTTGGTTTCAACGACGAGCACGCGACCGGACGCGGCCTCGAATTTTTCCAGAGCGCCGAGCAATTCCTCGCGCGACCCGCAGCAGACGCAGCTGCCGCTGATGGGGACGATCGAGTTGGTCAGCTCGCGCAGCAGCTCTGCGTCGACGCGGGCGTTCTGGTAGTCGTTGATGATGACGTGGGGATCGAGTCCCTGCGCGCGGAGTTCGGGCAGGAGCTGGCGGAGATAAGTGGTCTTGCCCGCGCCGAGAAAGCCGACGAGCAGGATGAGCGGAGTCATGGATGAAAAATGGAAATGTGGAGGCGCGCCGATCTTCGGCGGGCGAGGAATTGGGATGGAAGCGTCCGGATCGGACGACTGTGGCTGCGATGGGACCTATCCAACCGGGGGAGCACGTTCCCGGCCACAATGCGGAATCGCGCCTTCGAGGCGGCATTCCTTCGCGAAAAAATGAAGTTCGGCGCCGACGGCTGCCGGGGGAGTGGGCGAAACTGCGAGGATGCCGGGCTCGTCGATCTGTCCCGCAAGAATGGCGGTGATTGCGCAGGCATGATCGGCACAATTCGCATCGTCGTGCGCCCAATGATGCAACCGGGGGCTCGCGGCCATCGCCACGGCGAGCAGGTGCCCGACGATGAGCGCGAGAGCGCAGGCTCGTTTCAGCGATGTGCAGGCACCCGGCATTCTTGCTCTTCGCTCGGCTACCGGGAGCGATTTGTCAAACCGCCTCTTGTCGCAATTTGCGACGAGTCATCGTGAGGGCTGGCGAATCCCGGCGTCCTTGGCCAGGGCGGCGCGGAGTTTCGCGGGAAAACGCTTCCAGTGGTCGACGAGGCGCTCGAGCTTTTCGAGGGTCTCGGGGCTCACGTGGTGCTCGATGCCCTCGACGTCGCGGGAGACGACGGCGCGGTCGAGATCGAGCATCCCGAGGAATTCCGTGAGGAGGACGTGGCGCGTGCGGATGCGTCGCGCCACATCGGCGCCGAGGTCGGTGAGGGTGAGTCCGCGATATTTTTCGTAGGCGATGTAACCGTCGCGGCTGAGCCGTTGCACCATGATGGAGACGGTCGGCCGGGTGATCCCCAGGAGTTCGGCGATGTCCGACACGCGGGCATAGCCTTTCGTTTCGATCAGTTCGTAGATGCGTTCGAGGTAGTCCTCCGCGTTGACGGTGAGGGGCTTCGCGGGAGTGGGCACGAGGCAGATTTAAGCAGCGAACCGCCCCGTGGCGCAACGGCGAAGGGCTAGACGAGGTGGCCGCTTTCGCGAAGGGCGGTGACGATCTCGGCGGCGGCGGTGCTGCGGTTCAGCGCATAAAGGTGAAGACCCGGGGCGCCGGCTTCGAGCAAGTCGCGACAAAATTCGATGGTGAAGGCGATGCCGCGCTTGCGCATTTCGACCCGATCTTCAGAGACCGGCTCCAGTCGCTCACGGAGGGATTCGGGCACGGAAGCGCCGCAGATTTTGCAAAAGCGCACGACGGCCTGCCAGTCGGTGATCGGCAGAACGCCGGGAAGGATACGGGGGACGCGACCGAGCGAGGCCGTAAGGTGATCGCGCAGCTCCACGTAGAGCCGCGGCTCGAAAAAACACTGGGTGATCGCGGCGCAGGCGCCCTTTTCGAATTTGCGGCGAAGATTCTCCCAGTCGGCCTCGCGAGAGACGGCGTCGGGGTGTTTCTCGGGAAAGGCGGCGCAGAGCACGGCGAAGCGGCCATCCTCGCGAATGAGGTCGATGAGGTCGCTTGCGTATTCGCAGCCGCCGTCGGTCGGCGTGAAGCGGACCTGGCCCTTGGGCGGGTCTCCGCGCAGCGCGAGGAGGTTCTCGATGCCGTGCGCGGCGTATTCGTCGAACAGGCCCCGCAGCTCCGCCTTGGTGGCATTCACGCAGGTGAGATGGGCCATCGCCGGCACCGCGGCGCTGCGCGAAATGTGCTCGATCACTTCGCGGGTCTTCTCGCGGGTGCTGCCGCCAGCGCCGTAGGTCACCGAGACAAAATCGGGGCCAAGGGGCATGAGCTGCTCGATCGTGTCCTCCAGGGTGTGCCAGCCGCGCTCGTTGCGCGGTGGGAAGAATTCGAAGGAAAGGGTGCGCGCTTTTTGCGCAAGCAGGTCGTCGAGTCGCATGGTGGGGCGCCATTATCCGCAGCGAGGTCCTTCGCGCAAGTCGCCGCGTGCGGCCCTTGGGACAGATGTTACAAAAAAAGTTTGACGAATCTATTTCAGCGGATAAATCCCGGCCTATGAAAACGGGGTTTGCAACGGTCATTGCGGGAGTTTTTCTGGTGCTTCCTTTCTGGGGAGCGGAAGGAAAGATCAAGGCGACGGCGACGACGGGAATGGTCGGGGATCTGGTGGGGCAGGTGGGGGGAGACCGGGTGGAGGTGACGACGCTCATGGGCCCGGGAGTCGATCCGCACCTTTACAAGGCCACCGCCGGCGACGCCGGGAGGTTGTCGAGATCGGACGTGATTTTCTATTCGGGACTGATGCTCGAGGGGCGGATGGCCGACCTGTTCACCCAGCTCGGCCGGGCCGGTCGCAAGGTTTATGCGATCACCGAGTCCGTGCCGAAGGACCGGCTGCTGGAGCCCGAGCAATTCGCCGGTCATTATGATCCGCATCTTTGGTTCGATGTCGCGCTTTGGGCCCAGACGGTGCCGACGATTGTCACGGCGTTGAGCGAGGTCGATCCCGAAGGAAGGTCGGAATACGAGAAGCGCGGGGCGGAGCTCCAGGCCCGCCTGGCGCAGCTCGATCAATGGTGTCGCGAGACCGCCGCGCAGCTACCCGAGGAGAAGCGCATCCTGGTGACCAGCCACGACGCCTATAATTATTTCGGCCGGGCCTACGGTTTCAAGGTCGTGGGTTTGCAGGGCGTCTCGACCGTTTCCGAGGCGGCGCTCGCCGACATGGCGGGGTTGGTGGACTTCATCCGCCAGCAAAAGGTGAAGGCGATCTTCGTGGAGTCGAGCGTGAACCCCGCGGCGATCAAGCGCGTGGCGGACGATGCGAACATTTCCATCGGCGGCGAGCTGTATTCGGATGCGATCGGCGCGCCGAATGAAATGAAGGGCGGCTTCGACACCGGGACCTACGATGGCGTGGTGCGCTACAATCTGACCACGATCGTTGATGCCCTGAAATGAACGCGACAAACGACATCTCCACGCCGCTCGAGGTGCACGACCTCACGGTGGCCTACCATCGCAAGCCCGTGCTCTACGGCATCGACCTCGCGGTGCCGGCGGGACAGTTGATCGGAATCGTCGGGCCGAACGGCGCGGGCAAGTCGACGCTCATCAAGGCGATCATGGGCCTGCTGCCGACTTCGAGCGGGTGGATCAAGGTTTTCGACCGCCCCTATCGCGAGAGTTGTCATCGCGTGGGTTATGTGCCGCAGCGCGAATCGGTGGACTGGGATTTTCCGGTGAGCGTGATGGATGTCGTGCTCATGGGCCGCTACGGGCGTTTGCGGCTCGGGCAGCGGCCGGCGAAATCGGATCGTGAAGTCGCGCGTGAGTGCCTGGAGAAGGTCAAGATGCTGCCGTTCGCCAATCGCCAGATCGGGAATCTCTCCGGCGGCCAGCAGCAGCGCGTCTTCCTTGCCCGGGCGCTGGCCCAGGAGAGCGACCTTTATCTCATGGACGAGCCCTTTGTCGGGGTGGACGCGGCGACGGAGGCGGCGATCATCACGCTGCTGCGCGAGTTGAAGTCGCGGGGGAAGACGCTGCTCGTCGTTCATCACGATCTCGCCAGCGCGCGCGAGTATTTCGACATGCTCATCCTGCTGAACATGCGGCTCGTGGCCTTCGGGCCGACGAACGAAGTTTTCACGCCGGAGAATTTGCAGACGACCTACGGAGGAAGGCTGACCATCCTCTCCGATGTGGTGCAGGCGCTGGGGGCGCAGCGCGAATGAAGGTGCGTCGGGGTATTTTTCTGCTCGGCCTGCTGGCCGTCCTCCTCCTCGCGCCCGAGGCCGCTCATGCCGCGCGCATCAACGAGCTGACCGAATCCACGATGGGCGAGCGGGCGGTGCGGTTTTTCACGTTTCAGGATCCGTCCCTTCGCAACGCCCTGGCCGGCTCGATGCTGCTCGGCATCTGCTGCGGGTTGATGGGGGCCTTTCTGGTCGTGCGGAAGCTCGCGCTGATGGGGGATGCCCTGTCGCACGCCGTGCTGCCGGGCGTGGCGCTGGGGTTTTTGTGGAACATGACGAAGGACCCGGTGGCGATCTTCATCGGTGCGACCGTCGTGGGGTTGCTCGGCGCGGGGACGGTGCAATTGATCCGCAGCACGACGAAACACAAGGAGGACGCGGCCCTCGGCTTCGTGCTGGCGTCGTTTTTCGCGGTGGGCATCTGCCTGTTCACGATGATCCAGAATCTGCCGGGCGGAAACAAAAGCGGCCTCGACAAGTTCATGTTCGGACAGGCGGCGTCTCTGAGCGGCGGCGACGTGATGCTCCTCGCGGTGGTCACAATTCTGTCGCTCGGCGTAATCGTCGTTTTCTACAAGGAATACCTGCTCACGAGCTTCGATGCCGGGTTTGCGCGGGCCATCGGGCTGCCGGTGAAGATTTTTCACTACAGCCTGATGCTGATGCTGGCCTTCGCGATCGTCTCCTCGCTCCAGGCGGTCGGCGTGGTGCTGGTGTCGGCCATGTTGGTGATCCCGGCGGCGGCGGCGTTCCTGTTGACGGACCGACTGGGCATGATGCTGCTGCTTTCTGCAATCTTCGGGCTGTGCTCGGGCGGCGCCGGCGCGTTCTTTTCGTTTGTCGGGCGCAATCTTCCCACCGGGCCCTTCATGGTGCTGGCGGCCGCGGGACTTTTCGCCGGCGCACTGTTTTTCGGCCCGCGCCACGGCATCGCCTCGCGCTGGTGGCGGCAATGGTCGCGCTCGGCCCGCATCCAGCGCGAGAATGCGCTCAAGGCCATCTATCACGAACTCGAAAGCGGGGACTTCGTCACCGAGCATGTCGCTCTGCAGGCTCTCGCCGAGCGCCGGCGCGAGACGCTGGAGGAAGTTCGACGGCAGGTCGCGAAGCTGGGCGCGCACCGGCAGGCCTCGCTCTCGGCCGATGGCGAGACCGTCTCGCTCACGCCCGAGGGCTGGCAGCGCGCCTGTGAGATCGTCCGCAACCACCGGCTTTGGGAGCTCTATCTCACGAACGAAGCCCAGGTCGCCTCGGACCACGTGCATGAAGACGCGGAGATCATCGAGCATGTGCTCGGCGAGGCGAGCGTGCTGCAACTCGAGAAACGATTGAACTACGCGCGCCGCGACCCGCACGGGAAACTGATTCCCGGCTTGAACGACATCCGCCGGGGCCACGCCGCGGTGACGGGCACCCGCGCGACCGGCTTCGGCTCCTCCGCCTCATGAACAGCCTCTTTCCACCCTTCGACTGGCATCGCGTCGTCGTGCAGCCCTGGAGTGAGGACTTCGCGCTCAATATCTGGATCGTCGTGATGGGATTCCTCGTCGCGGCGGCCTGCGGCCTTGTCGGCAATTACCTGCTGCTGCGGCGCATGGCGCTCGTCGGCGACGCGATCAGCCACAGCATCCTGCCCGGCCTGGTGGTGGCATTCCTCATTTTCAGGGAGGCTTCAACCTGGGCGATGTTCGGCGGGGCGCTGGCGGCAGGCATGGTGACCGTCGCGCTGATCGAGTTCATCCACAAGCAGTCGCGAGTGAAGCCCGACGCGGCGATCTGCATCGCCTTCACGGTGCTGTTCGCGATCGGCGTCGTGATGATGAGCGCGCTCGAGTCACGTGGTTCGTTTCATATCGATGCGGACTGCGTGCTGTATGGCGAGATCGCATTTGTCTCGCTCGAACCGCCCGTGGTGTGGAACGGCTGGGAGCTGGGCCCCCCGTCGGTGCTGCGAATGGCGGGGCTTTTCGTCGCGGCGGTGGCGGCCATTCTGGTCTTCTACAAGGAGCTGCTGGTCACTTCTTTCGATCCGGGGCTCGCGAAGTCGCTCGGGATGCGGGCCGGCGTGTGGCATTACGGCCTGATGGCGGCGCTGGCGCTCGTCGTGGTGGGAGCGTTCGAGTCGGTGGGCGCGATCCTGGCGGTGGCGATGTTGATCGTGCCGCCCATGTTCGCCGCGCAACTGGCGGGGCGCCTGCCCGGCCGGCTGCTCCTGACCGTGGCCCATGCGGCGCTCTCCACGTTGCTCGGACTACACCTTTCGGTCTGGCTGAATTGCTCCGCCGCCGGCGCGATGGTCGTCGCTGGGAGCCTGCTCTTCGTCGCGGCCTGGATCGGCACTGCCGTGCGCGCGAAACTCGTGCGCATCGAGGCCGCTGCGCCGCAAATCAAACATGCATTCTGACAACTCACAACGGGTGGACGCGATGAAACGAGATGACCGCGCGTGGCGGCGCGAGGCAGCCGCGATGAGCCTGCCGGAGGTGCATCGCAGCATCGTGGTGCCGAGTGACGCCCCCTTCTGGCGGAAGATGCTCGCGTTTGCCGGGCCGGGATTCCTCGTCGCGGTCGGCTACATGGATCCCGGCAACTGGGCGACCGACCTCGCGGGCGGCGCGCAGTTTGGCTACACGCTGCTGTCGGTCATCCTGATCTCGAATCTGATGGCGATCCTGCTCCAGCACCTCTGCGTGAAGCTGGGCGTGGCCACCGGGCGTGACCTCGCGCAGGCCTGCCGGGACCATTACTCGAGGCCGACGGTCTGGCTCCTCTGGGTGCTTTGCGAACTGGCGATCGCGGCCTGCGATCTGGCCGAGGTGATCGGCTCCGCGATCGCGCTGCAGCTGCTTTTTGGCATTCCGCTCGTCTGGGGCTGCATCATCACGTGCCTCGATGTGCTCGCGGTGCTGTATCTGCAGAACAAGGGGTTCCGCTACGTCGAGGCGCTTGTCGTCGTGCTCATCGCGACCATCGGCACGTGTTTCGCCGCCGAGTTGTTCTTTGCAAAGCCGAGCCTGACGGGCGTGATGCTTGGCTTCGTGCCGTCGGCAGACATCCTCAAGGACCAGAGCAAGCTCTACGTGGCCATCGGCATCCTCGGCGCGACCGTGATGCCGCATAATCTCTACCTGCACTCGTCCATCGTGCAGACGCGCAACTTCGAGCGCACCCCGCAGGGCAAGCGCGAGGCGATCAGGTTCGCGACGATCGATTCGTCCGCTGCGCTGATGTTCGCGCTCTTCATCAACGCGGCGATCCTCATCCTCGCGGCCGCGGTTTTCCACGGCACGGAGCACCAGGACGTCGCGGAGATTCAGGACGCCTATCATCTGCTCAGTCCCACGCTCGGCGTCGGCATCGCGAGCACGCTCTTCGCCCTCGCGCTGCTCGCCTCGGGCCAGAATGCGACGCTCACCGGCACGCTCGCCGGCCAGATCGTGATGGAGGGCTTCCTGAATTTTCGGATCACGCCGTGGCTGCGGCGGCTCGTTACTCGCGGCATTGCGATCGTTCCGGCGGTGTGCGTGATCGGCTTCTACGGCGAGAAGCACGCGACCGATCTGCTTGTTGCCAGCCAGGTGGTGCTGAGCATGCAGCTTGGCTTCGCGGTGTGGCCGCTGCTGCGGTTCACCGGCGCAAAGACCAAGATGGGTGAGTTTGTGAATCCGCTCTGGATCAAGATCCTCGGCTGGACGACGGCATTCATCATCATCACGCTGAATCTCAAGCTGCTCTTCGATTTTTTCGCGCCGGAAGTCGTCCGCCGTGCGGTTTACGGCCCGCTCGGCATCCCCCTCGAATAAGGTCATGTATCGCACCATCCTCATCCCTGTCGAAAACGGACCCGCGGACGAAACGATCCTCGCGCACATGCGGTCGCTCGCGAAACTCACCGACGCCAACCTTATTCTCATCCACGTCGCCGACGGCTGGGCGGCGCGAAACTTTCAGCAGCTCAATCTCGCCGAGAGCGAGGAGATCAAGGCCGATCGCGCCTACCTCGAGCGCCGCGCGGAGGAACTGCGGACTGAGGGATTCACGGTGGAATATGTGCTCGCGATGGGGGAGCCGTCCGCACAGATCGTGAAGTTCGTGCAGGAAAACGACGTCGATCTCGTGGCAATGGCGACGCACGGCCATCGGTTGCTGGGCGACATCATCCACGGCAGCACCGCGGACAAGGTGCGGCATCTCGTGAGCGTGCCGGTGCTGTTGCTGAAGGCGCCGAACGCGGCGTGAATCAATCCGCGCCGAGGTAGGCGGCGCGAATCTCGTCGTTCGCGCGGAGGGCGGCGCAGTCGTCCTGGAGCACGATGCGGCCGGTCTCGAGCACGTAGCCGTAGTGCGAGATTTCCAGGGCGAGGTTGGCGTTCTGTTCGACGAGCAGGATGGTGAGGCCGGTTTGCCGGTTGATCTCGACGATCTTGGAAAAGATCGTCTGGACGAGGATCGGCGCGATGCCGAGCGAGGGCTCGTCGAGCATGAGGCACTTCGGCCGGCTCATGAGCGCGCGACCGATGGCAAGCATCTGCTGCTCGCCTCCGCTCAGCGTGCCGGCGCTTTGTTTGGCGCGTTCCTTGAGGCGGGGAAAGACGGTGAAGATGCCGTCGAGGTCGGCGGGAAAATTCTTTTTGTCGCGCCGGAGGTAGGCGCCCATCTGGAGATTTTCCAACACGGTGAGATTGGAAAAGACCATGCGCCCCTCGGGGGATTGGGCGATGCCGCGGGCGACGATTTCGTGGGGCGGGAGATTCGTGATCGGAACGCCGTCGAACATGATGCTGCCGGACTTTGCCTTGATGAGGCCGGAGATCGTGCGGAGCGTCGTGGATTTTCCCGCGCCGTTCGCGCCGATGAGCGTGACGATCTTCCCGGCGGGCACGTCGAGCGAGATGCCGTGGAGGGCGGCAATGGAACCGTAGTGGACGTGAAGGTCGCGGATCTCAAGCATGGCTGGCTTCCTTGCCGAGGTAGGCCTCGATGACCTTCGGATTGCTTTTGATTTCCGCGGGGGTGCCTTCGGCGATCTTGATGCCGTAATCGAGCACGGCGATGCGCTGGCAGATTCCCATGACGACTTTCATGTCGTGTTCGACGAGCAGGACGGCGATGCGGAATTTTTCCTGCACGAAACGGATGAGGTTCATGAGCTCGACCTTTTCCGTGGGGTTCATTCCCGCGGCGGGTTCGTCGAGGAGGAGGAGTTTCGGCCGGGTGGCGAGGGCGCGAACGATTTCCAATCGGCGTTGGTCGCCGTAGGGCAGGCTCTTGCTGGGGGCATCGTGGAGGTCGGCGAGGCCAAAGATGCCGAGCAGCTCCATGGTCTTCGCGCGGATTTCCTCCTCCTCGCGGTGGAAGCCGGGGCCGCGGACGAGCGCGTGGGCGATGCCGTGGCGCAGGTGCATGTTCAAAGCGGTGCGAACGTTGTCGAAGACGCTGAGCGAGCCGAAGAGGCGGATGTTCTGGAACGTGCGGGCGATGCCGCGCGAGGTGATGCGGTAGGGGCGGCGGCCGGCGACGGGATGGCCGGCAAAGGAAATGGCGCCGGCGGTGGGTCGGTAGACGCCGGTGATGAGATTGAAGGCGGTGGTCTTGCCGGCGCCATTGGGACCGATGAGGCCGACCATCTCGCCGTCGTCGATGGTGAAATCGAGATCGGTGACGGCTTTCAGGCCGCCGAACTGGATCGTGACCTTGTCGAGTTGCAGCAGCCGGCTCATGTCTCGGGCGCGGGCCGCGGCTTGCGGCGGAACGGAAGGCGGAAGCCGCCGAGCAGGCCCTGCGGGCGAAGGATCATCATGACGATGAGCAGCAGGGAGAAGATGATCATGCGATACTCTTCGAACTGGCGGAGAAATTCGTTGAGGATGGTGAGCAGGATGGCCGCAAGCACGACGCCGAAGGTGCTGCCCATGCCGCCGAGGATGACCATGACGACGACGTCCACGGACTTGAGAAAATTGAAGCCCTCGGGGGTGATGTAGGTGATGAAGTGTGCGTAGAGGCCGCCCGCGATGCCGGCGAAGAACGCTCCGATGACGAAGGCGTTGACCTTGTATTTGGTCGTGTTGATGCCCATGGCCTCGGCGGCAATCTCGTCGTCGCGCACTGCGAGGAAGCCGCGGCCGTAGGTGGAGTTCACGAGGTTCGCGATCACGTAGATCGTGAGGGCGGCGAGCGTATAGGTCCAAAAAAACGTCGTATAGGCGGGAATGCCGCCGATGCCGCGCGGGCCGCCGACGGCGTCGGTATTCTGGATGACGACGCGGATAATCTCGCCGAAGCCCAGCGTGACGATGGCGAGGTAGTCGCCACGCAACCGCAGCGAGGGGACGCCGACGAGGAGGCCGGTGAAGGCGGCCGCGCCGCCGCCGACCGCGAGCGCAAGCAGGAAGAGGACGGAGATGGCTGCGGTGCCGCTGCCGATCGCGTGGAGGATCGGGGGGCCGGCGAACATCGTGACGGCGCTCGATGCGTAGGCGCCGACAGCCATGAAGCCGGCGTGGCCGAGCGAAAACTGGCCGGTGTGGCCATTCACGAGATTCAGGCTTACCGCGAGGATGATGTTGATCCCGATGAGCATGAGGATGTTCATCGCGTAGTCGTCGATCTGGTCGGAGATCATCGACACGCCAAGGCTGGCGGCGATGGCGGCGAGGAGTGCGGCGTGGGACCAGTATTTCATCAGACCTTTTCGCGCTCCGCCTTGCCGAGGAGGCCGGAGGGTTTGACGAGCAGGATGAGGATGAGGATGACGAACGCGACGGCGTCGCGGTAGCCGGGCGGGATGCCGATGTTCTTGCTGTAGCCGACGCAGAGCGTCTCGATCACGCCGAGGAGGATGCCGCCGAGGGCCGCGCCGGGGATGTTGCCGATGCCGCCGAGCACGGCGGCGACGAAGGCCTTGATGCCGGGCAGCACGCCCATGAAGGGATCGATGGCCGAGTAGAGCAGCGCGTAGAAAATGCCGGCCGCGCCGGCGAGGGCGGAGCCTAGGCCGAAGGTGAAGGAGATGACAACGCTGTTATTCACGCCCATGAGCGCGGCGGCGGTGGGATTGAGCGAGAGCGCGCGCATTGCGAGGCCCATGCGGGTCTTCATCACGATGAAGCGCAGGCCGACGAGCAGCGCGAGGGTGACGCCGAGGACGATGAGTTGCTCCGCAGTGACCGCCGGCACGCCGTTGCCGCCGAAGGTGCGGTTCTCGACGAGATTCGGGAAGCCGCGCGGCGCCGCGCCGAAGACCAGCTGCGCGGTGTATTCGAGGAAGAGCGAGACGCCGATGGCGGTGATGAGGACGATGAGGCGCGGGCGGCTGCGGAGCGGCTTATACGCGAGCTTCTCGATGAGAATGCCGAGCGCGGCGCAGGCGGCCATCGCGCCGACGAGAATGATCAGGGCGCTGAGGATTGGCGGCACGCCGACGAGCAGCGGGGACAGCCATTTGAAGAAATACAGACCGGCGAAGGCGCCGACCATGAAGACGTCGCCGTGCGCGAAGTTGATGAAGCGCAGGACGCCATACACCATCGTGTAGCCGAGGGCGATGAGGGCGTAGATGGAGCCGAGGGAAAGCCCGTTGATGAGTTGCTGCCCGAGATTTTCCCAGTTCACGCGCGGCTCGGCTCAGGGCTTCACGGTCTCGACGTAGCGGAACTTGCCGTCCTTGATCGTGAGGATGACGGCGGGCTTGTTCGCGTTGCGTTCGGCGTCGAGCGTGATGGAGCCGGTGACCGCAGGGTAATCTTTCGTAGCGGCGATGGCGTCGCGGAGCGGCTTCGAGTCGGTCGTGCCGGCAGTCTTGATCGCATTCGCGAGGATCATCGCGGAGTCGTAGCCGAGCGCGGCCATGGCGTCGGGTTCCTCTTTATACCTGGCCTTGAAGCGTTTGATGAATTCCTGGATGACGGGCGACTGGTCCTCAGCGGAGAAGTGGTTCGAGAAGAAGTTGCCTTCCATCGCGGCGCCGGCGACCTCGACGAGCGAGGGGGAGTCCCAGCCGTCGCCGCCGAGGAGCGGGACGTTGAGTCCGAGCTCGCGGGCCTGGCTGGCGATGAGGCCGGCTTCGTTGTAATAGCCCGCGACGAGGATGGCCTGCGGATTCGTGCCGGCGATGGAGGTGAGCTGCGCCTTGAAGTCCTTGTCGCCGGAGCTGTAGCTCTGCTCGCTGACGATCGTGCCGCCGTTCGCGGTGAAGTATTTCTTGAAGAACTCGGCGAGTCCAACGGCGTAATCCTGCTTCACGTCGGTGAGGACGGCGACGTTCTTCCAGCCTTTCGCCAGGGCGAACTTTGCCAGCACGGTGCCCTGAAAGGGATCGATGAAGCAGATGCGGAAGATATAATCGCCGACCTGGGTGACCTTGGGATTCGTCGATGCCGGGGAGATCATGGGGATCTTGTTCTGCTGGGCGATCGGGCCGGCCTCGAGCGAGCGGGAGGACGCGACCTCACCGAGCAGGGCGACAATGCCGTCGCGGGAGATCATCTTGCGGACGACGGTGGCGGGCTCGCCGGCCTTGGATTGATCGTCCTCGGTGACGAGTTTCACCTTCTTGCCGAGCAGGCCGCCGGCAGCGTTGATCTCGTCGATGGCCATCTGCGTGCCCTTGTGAGAAGACTGGCCAAAGCTGGCGGTGCCGCCGGTGAGGGCGGCGAATTCACCGACGACGATCTCGTTGGCGGGGGCTTTCGGGCCGGTTTTCTTGCAGCCGGCGAGCAGCGCGGCGGCGAGGAGGGTGGCGACGACGAACGTCTGTTTCATTGCGCGGAACGTAGGAAGTCGCCCGCGACAGATCAACGGTTAAGTGCCAGTCGGCGGGAAACTTTCAGCCCATCTGTCGCTTGACGAGGTGCCCGAGGATGGCGATGGCCTGGTCGATCTTCCGGGACCAGGGGAAGCCGCAGCTCAGACGGATGAAATTCCCGTAGCAGCGCGCGGTGGAGAAAATCGGACCGGGCACGATACTGACGTTCTCGGCGAGGGATTCCCGGTGCAGGCGGACGGCGTCCACGCGGCGGTCCATTTCCACCCAGAGAACGAAGCCGCCCTCGGGCCGGGTGATGCGCACGCCCTCGGGGAAGCACTCGGCGACGGCCTCGCTGACACGGGCGACCTGCGAGGCATAGGTGCGGCGAATGGCGCGCAAATGATGGTCGTAGCCGCCCTCGGTGAGAAACGAATCGATTGCCAGCTGCGTGGGCGCGGTGGCGGAGACGGTGGAGGCGAACTGGCGGCGCTTGATGTCCTCGAACCACCGGCCGGGGCAGATCCAGCCGACGCGGTAGCCGGGGGCGAGCGTCTTCGAGAACGAGCTGCAGAGCAGCACGAGGCCCTTCCGGTCGTAGCTCTTCGCGGTGCGGGGGCGATTGCCGTGATGAACGAGGTCGCCGTAGATGTCGTCCTCGATGAGGGGGATCTCACGCTTCGCCAGCAGGGTGACGAGGCGCTCCTTGTGCGAATCCGGCATGCAGCTGCCGAGCGGGTTGCTGAAATTCGAGACGACGAGCACCGCGGCGGGGCGCGTGGTTTTCAACTCCGTTTCGAGCGCGTCGAGGTCGAGGCCGGTCTTCGGATCGGTCGGAATTTCGACAGCTTTCAGGCCGAGATTCGCGAGCTGCTCGACGATGCCGTAGTAAACGGGCGACTCCACCACGACGGTGTCGCCGGGTTTCGCCACGGCCTGGAGCGCGAGGTTCAGGGCGTCCATGCAGCCGTTCGTGATGATCACCTCCTCTGGGCCGAGCGCGCAGCCGGAGTCGGAACTGCGCTGGGCGATGTGGCGCCGAAGAGGCTCGTAGCCGGGCGGCATGGCATAGGAAATCGCCTCGGCGCCACGTTCGCGGGCGGCGCGGGAAAGCAGGCGCGAGAGCCGGGCGACCGGCAGCAGCTCCGGGCTCGGGCAGGCGGCGCCAAGCGGAATGATGTCCGGCCGCGAGGCGGCCTCGAAGATGAGATTGAGGATTTTCTTGTCCTCCGCGGCGTTGGCGCGGAGCGCCGGCAGGGTCGCCGCGGGCAGGGCAATGCGGTCCTGCCAGCGATTCCGCACGAAAAATCCGGATTTCGGCCGCGCCTCGATCAGGCCGCGGTTCTCCAGCTCGAGATAGGCGCGCACCGCGGTCGTGAGGCTGACGCCGTGCGCCGTGGCCGTGCGTCTCACGGAGGGGACGCGTTCGCCGGCGCGCAGCGTGCCGGACTCGATCATGTGGCCGATCTTGTCGGTGAGAGATTGGTGGAGGAAGCGAGGTTTTCCGGGCATGGCACAGATTTCAGATCTGAAATCTGTATATATGAAAGATTCTGAATTCTGAATCTGTATTTATTTTTTATTTCAACGAGGATGGTTCCATGAGCACTTTTGAACTGCCGACCGAAGAGGGAACCCGGAGCTGGGCTGCGCTGCGCCATGCGGCCGTGGCCCGGGGAGCGCGCGGCCTGGCCCGGGGCGGGTTGATCCATGCCGAGATCCCGGCCGGCGGACACGCTCGCTGTCAGGAAGGATGTGTCTGGGTGACCGCGGATACGGTTTCGGGCGACATCATCTTGCACGCCGGCGAGTCGCGGCAATTTGCGCGGCATTCGCGCGTGCTGGTGGAGGCTCTGGAAGACTCTCGCGTGCGGCTTGGGGCCTAGACGGGCCTCAGCTCGGGGAGGGCGTCGGGATTCCAGGGATTCACGGTGCAGCCGGAGGCGCGGATCGCTTCGGCGGTGCCGCGGGCGAGGCCGAGCACGGTATCCACGTCGAGATGCAGATGCTGCGGGGCGTAGGGGGCGAGGTTTGCCGCCGCGAGATCGAAAAGCCGTGAAGCCGGCGGGAGGCGGCGGCCATGCTTCGCGTGGGAGGGGTGCTCGTAATGCTTGCGGAGGTGGACGAAGCCGCCCGCGAGCTGGATGAGGCCCTTGTAGAAAAGCTCGTTTTCGTCCGAACACTGGAGCCAGAGGTGCTCGAGGACATCGTGCGCTTCGTAATACTCGCCGCGATTGAAGCAGGTGAAGTAGCCGGCGTAGCACGGGTGCAGCCCGGTGGCCTCGCCGGTGTGCAGCGAGGTGACGAACTCCTCCATGCGATCGAATTTTTTCATGCGTCGGCGGGGCAAAGTATGTGCTATCTCGTGGGGTTTGCAGAATTCTTTTCGCTCCCAACTTCCATGCGGCCCGGCGTCGCAACAAGGAGATCGCCCATGAATGGCTGGGCCTGGGGGGTGCTTGTGCTTGGAATTCTTCTCGCCGTGGCCTCGGCGGGGCTGTCGGCCGTCGAGATGGCGATCTTCTCGATGAACGATGAGCGCCGGCGCAAATTGCGCCTCCGCGACGCCGGTCGCGCCGAGCTTTTTGGAAAATTGATCCGGCATCCGGACGAGTTGGCGAACACGCTGTTGCTGGCGAACACGCTGATGAACCTGCCGCTGCTCGTTCTCCTGCTCGTGCTCGTCGAGATGCTCGGGTATGCGGACACGCTCTCGGGTTGGGGCATGCTCGGCGTGGGATTCGGTGTGGTCGTCGTGCTGTGCGATCTCCTCCCGAAACTCGTCGCGCTGGCGGCGCCGGTGCGCACGACGCGGCTCGGCCTGCCCTTCGTGAAGGCGCTGCTGCCGGCGCTGGAACCCGCCACAGCCTTTCTTCAGCGGCTGAGCGAGGCGGTCGTGCGTCGCATCGTGCCGCGGAAAGTCGCGCCGTTGAAATATCTCACCGACGAGGAGCTCGAGACGCTCGTGAAGATTGGGCGCGAGGAGGGAACGTTCGACGAGGTCGAGAGCCGGCTGCTGCGCGAGGTGATGAAGCTCCGGGGCGAGTCGGCCCGGCATTGCATGACGCCGCGCGTCGACGCCTTCACGCTGCCCGACAATCTCACCAATGCCGAGGCGGCGGAGGCGGTCCGCCGCAAGCGCTACCGCTTCGTGCCGGTGCGTGGCGAGACGCCGGACGACATCCTTGGCCTGCTGAACGTGAAGGATTTCCTGCTTCACCCGAGCGCGTCGCATTACACGGAGCGGCTGCTGCCGCCGTCGTTCGTGCCGGAGACGACCAAGGCGCTCGACCTGCTGCGCGGATTCCTGAATCACCGCCAGCACCTCGCCATCCTGCTCGATGAATATGGCGGCATCGAGGGGCTCGTGACGCTCTCGGATCTCACCGAGGAGTTGCTCGGCGAGGCTGGGCCGAGCGCGCGAAACGAACTTTACATCGAGCGTCTCGGCGAAGATCGCCTGCTCGCCGCAGGTGGCGCGGGCATCGACGATGTCGCCGAGCAGATCGGCATCGAGCTGGGCGGAAAGGACATCGAGACGGTGGGCGGCCTCGTGGTCGAGCATTTTGGAAACGTGCCGCCGCCCGGGCAGTCGTTCCTCGTCGAGGACTGGCGATTCACCGTGCGCCGGGCCACCCGCAAGCGCGTGCGCGAGGTGCTCATCGAGCGGGTTCCGTCCGCGGGAGCCGGAGGAGGGGAGGGCGTATGATCTGGATGATCTTCGGGCTCTGCCTGCTCGTGTCGTTTGTTTTCTCGGGCATCGAATCCGGCGTGTTGTCGGTGAATCGCGTGCGGCTGCGCCACCATGCCCTCAACGGCGAGGAGGCGGCGCAAAAACTCGACGATCTGCTCCGGCACATGGAGCGGTTGATGACGACGGTCGTGCTCATCACCAACGGCGCGAATGTCGTGGCCATCACGGTGCTCTACATGCAGCTCACGGATGGCCTTGGGCCGCTCGGCGCCGTGGTCGCGCTCCTGGTGGCGCTGCCCCTGTTCGTGTTCGGACTCGAGTTCCTGCCGAAGGCGTTTTTCCGGCGATTCCCGTATCGGACGCTGGTCGTCTTCGCTCGCATTCTCACGGTGGCCGACTGGCTGCTCGCGCCGGTGGTGAAGCCGGGCATGATGTTGCTCCGGCCGTTCCTGCGCGCGAGCCGCGAGGCCGAGAGCGGACGCATCGTTTCCATCGAGGCTCTCAAGCGCACGATGCAGAATACGGAGGCGCTCGGCCTGCGTTCCACCGCGGAACGGCTCATGATCGAGCACATCGTGGATTTCCGGCCGCTCAAGGCTGGCGATCTCATGCTGCCGCTCGATCGCGTGCCGCAGGTCGGCCCCGATACGCTCGTCGCGGATCTCCTGCGACAGGCCTCGAGCCTCGACGCCAGCCGCTTTCTCGTCGTCGAGCCCGACGGCGCCGTGAGCGGCATCGTGCGGGTGATCGATCTGCTCTTCGACGGCGTTCGCACCGGCCGGGTGCAATCCTCCATGCGCCGCGTCGTCACGGTCGACCGCGACGAGCGCGCCATGGAGGCGCTTCAGCGGCTCCGCGCGGCCCGCCTGCCCCTGGCGGTGGTGCTCGATGCGGCCCGCCGCCCGATCGGGGAATTGACGAGCGAACACCTCGTGCAGCGCTTGCTCGGCGGCGCCCGGTAAAAATCCCGGCGGAAATCGGGCGGAGTCGGCTTGCCTCGCGCGGGCGGTTGCCATTTACTCCCCGATCATGTCCACCGACGGTCTCTATTCGCGCAAAAATCCCTTCCCCGCCACCATGACGGTCAACCGCAAGCTCACGCTGGGCGGATCGGAGAAGGACACGCGGCATTTCGAGATTTCGCTCGCCGGGTCGGGCCTCGATTACGAAGTCGGCGACTCCCTCGGGGTTTTCCCGAAAAATGACCCCGCGCTCGTCGAGAAGCTGCTCGAGACCCTCGGTTTCAGTGGTGACGAAGTCGTGCCGAGCGCCGACAAGGTCGAGATGCCGCTGCGGAAGGCGCTTTCCGAGAGCTACATCATCACCGCGCCGGACAAGAAGCTCCTCGGCGCCATCGCGGAGAAGGATTCCTCGGCCACGTTCCTCAAGGACCTCCTCGATCCCGCCTTCAAGACGAATCTCGACGAATACCTCTGGGGCCGTGACGTCCTCGATCCGCTCCTCGAGTTCACCGCGGCGAAGTTCGAGCCGCTGGAATTCGTGAGCTACCTGCGCAAGCTCCAGCCGCGCCTCTACTCGATTTCTTCGTCGCGCAAGGTCGTCGGCGAAAACGTCCACCTCACCGTTGCCGTGGTGCGTTACAACGCCTTCAACCGTCCCCGTGGCGGTGTGGCTTCGACGTTCCTGGCCGAACGCTCCGACGGTGAGGGCGCGATTCCCGTCTTCTACCACACCGCGAAGCACTTCCGCGTGCCAGAGGATCCCGCGACGAACATGATCATGGTCGGGCCCGGCACGGGCATCGCGCCGTTCCGCGCGATGATCCAGGAGCGCGCGGCTTCCGGCGCGACCGGCGAGAACTGGCTCTTCTTCGGCGAGCAGCGCTCGTCGAGCGATTTCTTCTACCGCGACGAATTCGAGAAATACCAGGCCGACGGTGTGCTCACGAAATTCGACACCGCGTTCTCGCGGGATCAGGACTTCAAGATCTACGTGCAGCACCGCATCCTCGAGCGCGCGCAGGAGCTCTACGACTGGTTCGAGAAGGGCGCCATCTTCTACATCTGCGGCGACGCGTCGCGCATGGCGAAGGATGTCGACGCCGCGCTGCACGAGGTCGTGCAGAAGGCCGGCGGCAAGACGCCCGAGCAGGCGATCGAATACATCGACGCCCTCAAGAAAGCGAAGCGTTACCGCAAGGACGTGTATTGAGTTTTTTTGGACAGAATTAACGGAATTGAGGGAATGGGTTTTCTCTCCCCGCATTCCGTTAATTCCGTAAATTCTGTCTAAGTTGTGAAACACATTCATTTTCTCGGCATCTGCGGCACGGCCATGGGGGCGGTCGCCGCAGGAATGCGCGAGCGCGGATTCACCGTCACCGGACAGGACGACAACGTCTATCCACCGATGTCCACCTTCCTCGAGGAACAGGGCATCACGATCACCAGGGGATTCGCACCGGAAGACATCCCGGCCAGCGCCGATCTCGTCGTCGTCGGAAACGCGATGACGCGCGGCAAGCCCGCCGTCGAGGCCGTCCTCAATCGCAAACTCAGCTACCTCTCGCTTCCCGAGACGCTGAAGCAGTATTTTCTTCGCGGTCGCCACAACCTTGTTGTCACCGGCACGCATGGCAAGACGACGACGACCTCGCTGCTCGCCTGGATCCTCGAGCACGCTGGCCTCGAGCCCGGCTGGCTGATCGGCGGCATTCCCGCGAATCTCGGCACGGGCTGCAACCTTCGCGATTCGAAATACTTCGTGATCGAGGGTGACGAATACGACACCGCATTTTTCGACAAGCGCTCGAAGTTCGTGCACTACATGCCGGAGCTCGTGATCGTGAACAACATCGAGTTCGATCACGCGGACATCTTCCGCGATCTCGACGAGATCAAGACGAGCTTCCGCCGGCTGCTGAACATCGTGCCCAGCGAGGGCATGGTCCTGCTCAACGCCGACGATCCGAACTGCCTCGATGTCGCCAGGACCTGCCCTGCGCCGATCGTCGAGGTCGGCTTCTCGCCGAACGCGGCGAACCAGATCCGCAACGTCGAGCACCACGGCGCCCACACGATCTTCGAGTTGTTCGGCGAGCGCTTCGAGATTCCGCTGCTTGGCGACTTCAACATTCGCAACGCCGCGATGGCCGCAAGCGCGGCGCATTTCTACGGCGTGCCGCTGGAAAAAATTCGCGAGGCGTTGCGCACGTTTGCGGGCATCAAGCGGCGCCAGGAAGTGCGCGGAGTCGTGCGCGGCATCACCGTGATCGACGATTTCGGGCATCATCCGACGGCCATTCGCGAGACGCTGGCCGGCTTGCGTCAGCGCTATGCGGGATCCCGCCTGTGGGCGATCTTTGAGCCTCGGTCGAATACGACGCGTCGGGCCGTGTTCCAGGAATCCCTGCCCGCGGCCTTCGTCGAGGCTGACGGCGTGTTCATCGCGCAGATCGCGCGGCTCGAGCAGATTCCCGAGACGGATCGCCTGAATCCCGAACGGGTCGTGGCGGATATTGCAGCGACGGGGCGGCCGGCGTTTTACGAACCGACGGCTGATGCCATTGTCGCGCGCTTGAAGCCGCTGGCAGCCGAAGGCGACGTTGTGGTCGTCTTCAGCAATGGCGGCTTCGACGGCATCCACGCAAAATTGCTGGAGCGCCTGTAATCTCGGCGGTCCCCGACCGCCGGGACGAACTACCCGAGACGGTAGACGATGCGGGCCTTGCTGAGGTCGTAGGGGGACATTTCCATCTTCACGCGGTCGCCGTTCGTGAGGCGGATGAAGCGCTTGCGCATCTTGCCCGAGATGTGGGCGAGGACGGTGTGCTTGTTCGCGAGTTCGACATGAAACATCGTGCCCGCGAGGACGGACGTAATCTTGCCTTCGACTTCGATTGCTTGTTCTTGAGCCATAGAGGATGTCGCGACGGCACGGCCCAAAGGGTTTTTCCGAGTGGCCGCGGGTCGGTCGAATTCGTTTCGAAAGCGGGAGGAGCGATCCCGCCCCAACGCCTCGCCGCACGATGTGCAGCGCTCTGACCCAAACCGTCGAGACAGGCACTCTCGCCGATTTTGTCAGTTTGGCAACTGCTTTGTTGCGCAGGGTTTGCCGAAAAACGGGAGGGGGTGTTCCCGACATTGACAAGAAGGTCCCTACAGACCACCTTGCGTCCGCTCTTGCGCCTTACGGCAGTTCGTTCGCGAGAAAGCAACCACCAAAGACAACTGCCAACCTCCATCTCCTTTTTTCTTTCATGCGTATTCCCTGGGGCTACTTCCGCTGGCAAAACACTCTCTTTCTGGGGACGACCCTCCTGGCGACCCTCACCGTGGTGCCCTGGTATCTCTGGACACACGGTCTCGATCTCTTCCAGTTCTGTCTGTTCATCTTCTTTTTCTTTGCCACCGGGATGAGCATCACGCTCGGCTACCACCGGTATTTCTCGCACCTCACCTTCCAGGCGAACTGGTCGGTCAAACTCTTCACGCTCCTCTTTGGCGCCGCGGCTTTCGAAGGTTCCGCGGTCGCCTGGTCGGCGGATCACCGCCGACATCACAAGCATGTCGATCACGACGAGGATCCCTACGACATCTCCAAGGGCCTTTTCCATGCCCACATCGGCTGGCTGCTTTTCCGCACCGGTCCCGATACGCCGCTCACCTGGGTGCGCGACCTGCAGAAGGACAAGCTTGCCATGTGGCAGCACCGTCACTACGTCCCGCTCGCCTTCCTCATGAGCTTCGGTCTGCCGACCCTCGTTGGATATCTTGTCGGGGGAGGCTCGGCCGCGCTTGGCGCGTTCCTGCTCTCCGGCGTCGCTCGCGTGGTTGCCGTGCACCACATGACCTTCTGCATCAACTCGCTCTGCCACTGGATCGGCGACCGGCCCTACTCGAGCAAGGTCAGCGCCCGCGACAGCTTCTTCATGGCGCTCTTCACCTTTGGCGAGGGCTATCACAACTATCACCACGAGTTCCAATACGACTACCGCAACGGCGTGAAGCCCTGGCAGTATGACCCCACCAAGTGGGCGATCTGGACGCTCAACAAGCTCGGTCTCGTGCGCAACCTCCGCACCGTCGACGAGGAGAAGATCCTCAAGGCGCAGATCGTCGAGCAGCAGCGGCGCCTCGCCGCAAAGCTCGAGAAGCGCGGCACGCCGGTCGGCGAGTCGCTCCAGGCTCTGCTTCACAGCGCGCAGGAGCGTCTGCACGAGGCTATCGCCCATTGGGAAAAAGCGATGGGCGAATGGCGCGCCGCCGCCGAGCGTCGCCACGAGCTCTCGCGCGAACATCGCCGCGAACTCAAGCGCGAACTCGACGACGCCACGCAGCGTCTGCGCGAAGCGCTCCGCCATTTGCGCTACGCCCACGAGGCCTGATTTCGGGGATTTGTCCTTCGCCACGCCGTCCCGGAATGATGGTGTGGCGAATATTTCCTCGCCAGTGGCCGGGCTCCTCCTAATTTGGGAGTCTTTTCATGAACGAGGAACTGCAGAAAGTCGTAGAAGCGGGAAAAATCACGCCGGAGGTCGCGGCGAAACTGAATCATTTACAGCCGGGCGCCTACTGCCTGCACAAGAGCTGGGGCTTCGGCCGCATCGCCGAGTGGAATCTCCTCACCGGCCAGGTTTTCATCGATTTCGGCTCGAAGAAGGGCCACCCGATGCAACTCGAATACGCGGCGCAAACGCTCGCCGCGATTCCGCCTGATGCCGTTCGCGCGCAGGCCGCGTCGAATCCCGAGGCCGTTCGCACCCGCGCCGCGCAGGATCCCGCCGGTCTGGTGAAGGACGTCCTTCGCGATCACGGCGGCAAGGCGACCGTCGAGCAGATCACCGCGGATTTCGTGCCGCTGGCCATGGATGCCGCGGCCTTCAAGAAATTCTTCGACGCCGCCAGAAAGAAGCTCAAGGCCGATCCGCACGTCCATCTTCCCGGCAAGAAGGGCGAACCGATCGAGTTGCATGATGCGCCGGTGAACCAGGGCGCCAAACTCATCGAGAGCTTCCGCGCCGCGCGTCATCCGAAGGATCAGGTGCTCGCGCTCGACGCCGTGCTCAAGGGCTTCGACGATCTCGTCAAGGAAGTCGAAGAGATGAAGGTTCTCTCCGCGCAGGTCGAGGACGCCGCGAAGAAGGGGCAGAAGCTTCACGCCGTGCAGGCGGTCGAAATGCTCCTCGCTCGCGACGAGATCTGCGAACGCCACGAGGCGCTGCAGCCCGGGCCCGACGCGCCCGTCATTGCGGACATCCTCCGCACGGAGGCGTCCCGGCTTGCGGAACTCTTCACCGCGCTGCCGGCGTCGAAACACCGCCGCGTGCTCTCGCACTTCAAGGCCGCCTTCGAGGAACGCTGGCAGGAGCGCGCTCTCGCGCTCGCCCTCAAGGGCACGCCGCGCCTTGCCCAGGAAATTTCGCGCCTGTTCGAACTCGAGAGCGAAAAGGCCGCCTTCGCCGCCGCCATCGACAAGTGGCTGCGGGAGCGCTCGATCTCGCCGGAAATCCTGCTCTGGCTCTGCAAGGAGCGCGGCGCGGGCTATCCCGAGTTTTTCAACATCGGGCTTTTTGGGGCGATCATCGCGGCGCTCGAGGACGATGTCCTTCTCAGCGAAATCACGCGCGGCACGAAGCTGCACGATCTCGTGATGGATGACAAATCGCTCATCGCCGATCTCTTCGCCGATGCCGACGCCGTGGTCGTGCGCGATTCCGTGCGCAAGCTGAAGCTCACGACCGTCTTCGACGATCTCAACAAGCGCTCGCTCCTCGCGCGCATCATCAAGCTGTATCCCGACGTTCAGGCGATGATCACCGGCGAGCAGCAGGAGGAAGAACGCACCGCGAGTCTCGTGGTCTCGTGGGCCAGCCTCGACCGTCGCCGCGAGGAATACGAGGATCTCATCAATCGCCAGATCCCGCAGAACACCCGCGACATCAGCATCGCACGCGATTACGGCGATCTTCGCGAGAATTTCGAGTTCAAGAGCGCGAAGGAGCAGCAGCGCGTGCTTCTTCGTCGGAAGTCCGAGATGGAGCGCGAGCTCGAACTCTCCCGCGGCACGAATTTCGAGGACGTCGACGCTTCGAAGGTCGCCATCGGCACGACCGTCGCGCTGGTCGATCCCGCGACCGGCGAGCGCGAGGCCTATCACATCCTCGGCGCCTGGGACGGCGCCCCCGAAAAGGGGATCGTTTCGTATCAGGCCGGCATCGGCGTCGCGCTGATCGGCCATGCCGCCGGCGAGACCGTCGCAGTGCCGACCGAGAAGGGAGATCGACTCATGCGGATCGAGAGCATCGAAGCCTTCAAAAACCTTGAATTGCTGGGTTCTTCCCAGCAAGCTCCGGCATAGGCGCAGTTCGGCCTCGAAACCAATCCATAGCTTCCGACGCGTCTCTTTCAACCATCCCATGTCAGACACCACCATCATCTCCGTCCGCGCCCGTGAAATCATCGATTCCCGTGGCAATCCCACCGTCGAAGTCGATGTCGAAACTCTGGGAGGCGCGCTCGGTCGGGCGGCGGTTCCCAGCGGAGCAAGCACCGGCGAGCACGAGGCCTGGGAACTGCGCGACGCGGTCAAGACCCGCTACCTCGGCAAGGGCGTGACCAAGGCGGTCGGCAATGTTCACAAGATCATTGCTCCCGAAATCGTCGGCATGGATGCCCTCGATCAGATCTCCATCGACAAGGCGATGATCGCCCTCGACGGCACGACGAACAAAAAGAAACTCGGCGCGAATGCCATCCTCGGCGTCTCGCTGGCGACTGCGAAGGCCGCCGCCGCCCAGCTCGGCCAGCCGCTTTACAAGTATCTTGGCGGACCGAACGCGAAGGTTCTTCCCGTTCCGATGCTGAACATCCTGAACGCCGGCGCGCATTCCGACGCCCCGATCGACTTCCAGGAATTCATGGTCATCCCGAAGGGCGTGGCCTCGTTCTCCGAGGCGCTTCGCGCCGGTGCGGAAATCTTCCATTCGCTCAAGTCCGTGCTCAAGGGCCGCGGCCTTTCCACGGCGGTCGGTGACGAGGGCGGCTTCGCCCCCGCGCTCACCTCGGCGGAAGACGCGCTCGACTCCATCGCGAAGGCCGTGAAGGCCGCGGGCTACAAGTTCGGCAAGGACATCTTTGTCGCGCTCGACTGCGCCTCCTCCGAGTTCTACGACAAGACCTCCGGCAAATACGTCTTCAAGAAATCGGACGGCTCCAAGCGCTCCGCCGATGAGCTCGTGGCCTACTACGAGGGCCTCGTGGCGAAATATCCGATCGTCTCCATCGAAGACGGTTGCGCGGAGAACGACTGGACTGGCTGGAAGAAGCTCACCGACAAGCTCGGCTCGAAGGTCCAGCTCGTCGGCGACGATCTCTTCGTGACGAACGTCGACTTCCTCCGCAAGGGCATCGACTCCGGCACGGCGAACTCCATCCTCGTGAAGGTGAACCAGATCGGCTCCCTCACCGAGACGCTCGACGCCATCGAGCTCGCGAAGGAGAACAAATACACGGCAGTCATCAGCCATCGCTCGGGTGAAACCGAAGACGCGACCATCGCGGACATCGCGGTGGCGACCAATGCCGGCCAGATCAAGACCGGCTCGGCCAGCCGCAGCGATCGCGTCGCGAAATACAACCAGCTCCTCCGCATCGAGGAGGAACTCGGCGCCAACGCGATTTACGGAGGGAAGTTCTAGGATTCGATGAGGACCGCCCACGCCAGAGCCCAGATCCGGCAACGTCGCGAGACGGACTTTTGGCGCGCGGTCAATCGGTTCCTCATCGTCCTCATCGGGCTCGGCACGATCGTGATGATCGTGCTGGCCTTCGTGCCGGAGCTTCGCCGCATCACCGAGATGCGCGAGACTCTGGCCGGCCTCGAGAAGGATCTGGAAGGCCAGAAACTCCTCCTTTTGCAGCAGCAGCGGGAGGAGAAATGGCTGAACGAGGATCCTGCCTACGTGGAAACGCTGGCGCGGGATCGCCTGGGTGTGATGAAGGAAGGCGAGACCATCCTTCGGCTCGAGGAACCCGCTCCCGCGGCAAAGTAATTTTTTGAGGCGGTCCGCGACCGCCGCT